>CAMWOK010000374.1 GCA_947175845.1 uncultured Lachnospiraceae bacterium
GTATCGTACAGATGGCAAACGCGGAAGGTATCAAGTTCCTGAAAGATGCGGGCGCCGACGAGTCAGTGCTCACCATCAAGAAACTCGAAGCGTTCGAGAAGGCGGCAAACGGAAATGCCACCAAAATCATTATTCCATCAGAAATCCAAGGCGTGGCAGGGCTTGTAAAATCAGTCGGGGAAATCTTAAAGTAATATGGAATCAAAAACGGGAGGGGACAACGGACATGACAAGGATATTGATACTAGAGGACAGTAAGGAGTGCTTAGATGCGATTACTGTGATGGTAGAGAGGGTATCCGGACATGTGTGTGCTGTTCCGGTAAACAGTCTGGAGGAGGCAAGAGCTGCGCTTGATGAGGCGCAGCCGCTCTTTCAGGCTTTTTTGCTTGACATTAATCTGGACATAGACGACAGTGAGGATATCTCAGGGATAACCTTTGCGCGGGAGGTGCGCATGAGGAAGGAGTACGCCTTCACACCGATCATTATGATCACGTCACTGGCAAACATGGAGCTGACCGCGTACAGAGAGCTTCACTGTTACCAGTATCTTGTGAAACCGTACAATGAGGAAGATATCCGTAAGCTTGTCGGGAAACTGCTTTTTTTGTCGCAGCAGGGAGAGACGAGGGAGGCTTATGTGGTTGTCAAGAAGGACAGTATCAATTACAAAATCTTCTGCAAGGACATCGTGTGTATCAAAGCAGTACCAAGGGGAGTGAACTTTGTACTGCTAAAGGAGGAAATGAAGGTTCTGTATCTTTCCATAAGACAGCTTTTGGAGAAGCTTCCGGGAGACAGATTTCTGCAGGTGCATCGCATGTGTGTTGTCAACCAGGACTATATTGACTATGTGGATACCGTGAACGGACTGATCAGCATGAAAAACGGTGATCAGGTGGAGATCGGTATCACATACAAGAATGAGATTCGGAAAAAACTGCAGGTGCAGCATTCTTAGAAGGGGAGCAAAGTGGAAAAGATAGTAATTAATTCCAGGGGGTATCATCATGGCTGAACTTGGCAGGAGATTTTTATATCGGATCTTTTGTGTGGTCGCGCTGATCATAACGCTGTATCTGCTGGTCGATCTGTATCTGAGCCACACGTTGGATATCAAGGTGATGGTTCTGTTTGGCATAGTATTTTCTGTCATATTATTGGGACTTCTGGACTGGGCGCAGAACTACGCAGCGCTTCGCCGCCAGGAGCAGGAATTGAAGATATACAAACTCTACATAAAGCCGATGGAGGAGCTGACAAAGGATATCCGGGCGCGGCAGCATGAGTTTGACAATCATATGAACGCGATCCTGAATATGCATGTGACGATGACGGATTATGATGAGCTTGTGAAAGCGCAGTCGACATACTGCAAAGAAATATACGAGGACAGATCGCGCTGCAACCCCGCACTTCTGCGGATATCAGACAAGATTTTGGCTGGATTTCTGTACAGTAAGATCATCAGTGCTCCGGGATACATCGATATCGATATACAGGTACTGAGCCAGGAAATTGTGACACCAGTGTCAGAACACGCGCTGGTTGAAATCATCGGAACGCTCACGGACAATGCATTTGAGGCTGCAACGCCCGAAAAAAATAAAGTTGAGATGGTGCTCGACGCCCAAAATGACAAGCTGATCTTTGCGATCAAAAATCAGGTGGAAAATCTGATGATGGGTGAGATCGCACGTTTTTTTGAAAAGGGCTACACGACGAAAAGCAACCGTGAGGACAGGGGGCTTGGACTGTATCAGGCAAATCAGATCGCAAAGCGCCACAAAGGGGAAATCACAGTGGAGCTGTCAGAACAGGAGGACGGGCAGGAGATCTGCTTCAGGGTAGAAATCTGATCAAGGCATTGCGCTGCGGGCGCCTGTTTCGGCAGCAGTTTCCCAGAGTGCCATACAATAAAATGTTGACAATATGGTATATATACCATATTATAGACATAGAAACACGAAAGTGCGGATAGCGCAGATATGCGACTGATGGAATTTGTGGGAAGACTATTTGGAAAGGTGTGGTGATACGCGATATGAAAACACTTGATGAATATTTGGATGATCAGTTGCAAAATGACGAATTCAGGAAAGCGTGGGAAGACAGCCAGCCTGAAATGGATGTCATCCGCGCGATGGTGGATGCCAGAATATCACAAAACCTTTCACAGAAAGAACTTGCCGAGAGAACAGGCATTGATCAGGCGGATATCAGTAAATTGGAGAACGGAACAAGAAATCCGTCTCTAAAATTGTTAAAAAGGCTTGCCGATGGGATGGGAATGACATTAAAACTGGAATTTGTACCGAAAAAATCGGCGCCATAATAATATGACCGCACTGTTGATGGGAGGAGGAATCAATACATGTTGGAACTAAGGAATATATCCTATCACGTTGAGGAGGGGAACGGAAAGGATATATTGAATCATATCAGCTTAAAAATAGACGATCGCTTTACAGCGATCACCGGGCCGAACGGAGGTGGGAAATCCACCCTTGCCAAGATGATCGCAGGGATCATACAGCCGACAGAGGGACAGATACTTTTTGAGGGGCAGGATATCACAGACATGTCCATCACGGACAGGGCAAATCTGGGTATCAGCTTTGCATTTCAGCAGCCGGTAAGGTTTAAGGGGATCACAGTGCTCGATCTGATCAGGCTGGCGGCCGGTGAGAAGCTCAGCGTCGAGGGTGCGTGCAAGTACCTTGCTGAGGTGGGGCTTTGTGCGAGGGATTACATCAATCGTGAGGTGAACGGCAGCCTTTCTGGCGGGGAGCTCAAGCGGATCGAGATCGCGACTGTGATCGCAAGAGGCATGAAGCTTTCAGTGTTTGACGAGCCGGAGGCGGGGATCGATCTGTGGAGTTTCCAGAATCTGATCAAAGTGTTTGAGAAGATGCACGATAAGACACAGGGAAATATCGTGATCATCTC
>CAMWOK010000375.1 GCA_947175845.1 uncultured Lachnospiraceae bacterium
TATCAGCAGATATGCATGACGGAGGAACAAAAAAACAGCATTTGGCGGCGCATACAGGCAGAGAAAACAAGTCTTGCCAATACAGTGCGGTTCAGGGCAAAGCTTCCGACGCGTGCCGCAGTCTGTGCGGGCGTGCTTCTGGTGTCCGGTATGACAGTGCTTGCGGCAGGGGAATTTTCAGTGATGGACAGACTTGCAGAGGCGATGGGATTTTTCACGGAAAATACGCAGGAACTGACGGAGGAACAAAAAAATGTTTTTGCCCGGTACGGAATGGCGCTTGGCAATGAAATTGCAATGGCACATGGTACCCTGAAACTCGACGCTGCCCTGTATGATGGGACGTATCTGTTTATTCCGTTCCGCTATGTATTCCATGAGGACGCAGAAGGTTATGCGGAGCTAAAAGCCGGAACGGATATCCGAAAGACGAGTCTTTGGCACGACGGAACCGTGGCAGGATTTCACGAAGACCTTGTGTACATGGACAATGAGCGGCTGGGGTATCGCATGCGGCAGGATGCCAAGGCAGTGACTGAATCCCTGACAAAGTTTCGTCATGAAATTACGGAGAACGGTGTATTGTCAGGGAGCGTGCTGCTGTCGACAAACGGAGACAGACTGTTCACCGAAGGGGATGTTATTGAAGTTGTCAGACATGCGCGAGATGCTAAAAAGGAGGAACAGGCAGGAGAAGAGACAAAAGAAGAGATAAAAGTACTCACAGAGTTTACGCTGGAAAAACCCGTAGCGCAGAGTGCTGTGGCGCTGGATGCGGCAGACCGCAGTGCGCTGGGAGAGCTGGGACTTGACATAGAAAACATTACCATTTCCCCGCTTTCACTCCAATATGATGGCAGCGGCACGCACAAGGACATCACACATACTTATATGGAGGTTGTTTTGAAGGATGGCAGCGTTGTAGATGACATGGGAGCGGGATATGAAACCGCGCACTCCGCAGCAGAGCAGGAAACCACCGCCTTTCATGCACGCCGTTTTTTTACCGCACCTATTCTGCCAGAAGAAATCGAGGGCGTGCGCGTGTGGAATGATAGCGCAGAAGAATTGTGGATTGATGTGAAATGGAATTAGCGCGCAAGCATTTTGGCGCATGATACCCACTAGTGTGCTGTCCGGATTATATCTGGCGAAACTCCGCAGGATAAATTTTCATCAGCAAGGCGGAGAAGGGAGGCGATGCGGTGGCATCGTTGACCGCCGACAACGCAGTCTGATGGAAATTTAGGCAAGGAGGTTTGCCTGAATATAATCCGGACAGTACACTAGGAATAGCCATCGTTTTCGCACAGGTAGTTGAATCGATTCAGAATCAGTGATAAAATGACTATAGACTACAGTCCGTTTCTTGAATAGGGCTGCAAAGTCCGTGAAATAGCGTAGTGGCAGAGATGCATCAAGCCACGGTACATGGTTTTGCATGGCTTGATGCCCGTAACAGGAAGCCGAAGGCTGAACTGTTACCATTTATGATATGTAGAAAAGGAGAAATAAAAATGACAAGCCAGACATTGCGCGAAGCGCGTAAATACGAGGAGACTGTTGAGAAGCATATAGCAAAGGACGAGCGGCCGGATTTTCACCTGTGTTCCCGCGTGGGGTGGATGAACGATCCCAACGGATTTTGTTATTATAACGGAATGTATCATTTATTTTATCAGTATTATCCCTATGAATCGAAGTGGGGGCCGATGCACTGGGGACATGCTGTGAGCAAGGATCTCCTGCACTGGGAGTATCTTCCTGCAGCGCTTGCTCCGGACGAGACGTATGACAGGGACGGGTGCTTTTCGGGAAGTGCACTGACACTGCCCGACGGCAGACATCTGCTGGTATACACCAGTGTCATCAAGGAGCGTCAGGAAAATGACGTAATTCGTGATATACAGACACAGAGCCTTGCCGTCGGCGACGGACTTGACTATGAAAAGTATGAAAAGAATCCTGTCCTTGACGAGAAGGATCTGCCTGAAGGCGCCAGCAAGTTTGATTTCCGCGACCCGAAGGTGTGGCAGAATGCGGACGGCACTTACAGCTGTGTTTTTGGAAACGCACTGGCAGACGGCGACGGGCAAGTCCTGCTGTACGGAAGCAAGGACGGATTCCAGTGGGAATTTCAAAAAGTATTAATATCAAACAATGGACGTTTTGGGAAAATGTGGGAGTGCCCCGATTTCTTTCCGCTGGACGGAAAATGGGTTCTCCTCGCAAGCCCGACGGATATGCTTCCGCAGGGATTTGAGTATCACAACGGAAATGGTTCGCTCTGCCTGATTGGAACTTATGACGAACAGACAAAAACATTCCATGAGGAGCATGATCAGGCGATTGACTACGGTATTGATTTCTATGCGTCGCAGACGACGCTTGCCCCGGACGGACGCCGGATTATGGTCGGCTGGATGCAGAACTGGGATACTTGTACGCTGCGCTCGCCGGAAGAGCCATGGATTGGCCAGATGAGTCTCCCAAGAGAGCTGTCCATCCGAAATGGCAGGCTTTATCAGTCTCCGGTGCGGGAGCTTGACGCAATGCGGTGCAACAAGGTCGTGCACGAAAAGGTATCGTTTACAGGCACAATCAGCCTTGCGGGCGCACAGGGGCGGCGCGTTGACATGGAGCTGACCTTGCGGGCGGGGGATGCAAATGCGCTTTACCAGAAGTTTGCTGTCCGCTTTGCGCAGAATGACAAATACCAGACATCTCTGAGTTTCCGCCCGCGTGAATCCATCCTCAAGGTGGACAGGAAATTTTCCGGTTCCCGCAGGGCAATCATCCATCAGAGACGCAGCCTTGTCAACAGTAAAGACGGGAACTTAAAGCTGCGCATCATCCTTGACCGCTTTAGCGTGGAAGTGTTTGTCAATGACGGCGAACAAGTCCTGACAGCGACGATGTACACCGACCAGTCAGCGA
>CAMWOK010000376.1 GCA_947175845.1 uncultured Lachnospiraceae bacterium
CCAGATTTAGGTTCTGGTGGGAGACCGTGCAGGTTCAAGTCCTGTTATCCGCAGGTCTTAAAGGAAGCTGAATAATCAACAAAAAAGGATGGAAAGCCTTGAAATATCAAGGAATTCCGTCCTTTTTTGTTGTAAAATTATTCAGTATGATTTTTCGGTATAATTCAAAGCTTTAAAAAATTTGGTCGAAAACCAAAAATAAAATTGAAATGAAAACTCCGGATCGATCTTGACATCAATTGATGCGGGATAGTATTCTTATAACGATATGTTGTCTGGAGGGATAAAAATGACAGAAAAAAAGCTGTTTGTAAAATACGTGTCTCAGAATATTCTGGGTATGCTGGGGATATCTGTGTATATACTTGCGGACACATTCTTTATATCCATGGCCGAAGGTGCGGACGGCATCACTGCGCTCAATCTGGTGCTTCCGGTGTACAGCCTGATTTTTGCAGTCGGTGCCATGGTGGGCGTCGGTTCTGCGATTCGGTTTAAGATTCTCAGGGCGCGCAATGACGCGGGGGCCGAGTTGTATTTTTCCAATGCCGTGCTGTGGGCGCTGATGCTCGGCGCTGTTTTTATCGCGGCCGGTCTGCTTGTTCCGGACAGGATCGTGGCGCTTCTTGGCGGGGATGAACAAATTGTCGCGGTCGGGAGCGACTACACGGCAATCTTTATGCTGTTTGCACCGTTTTTTATGTGGAACCATATCTGCAATGCGTTTGTCAGAAATGACGGAGCGCCTGCGGTGGCGATGGCGGCCACGCTGCTCAGCAGCCTGTTTAATGTGGTGTTTGACTATGTGCTGATGTTTCCGCTGGGGATGGGAATGCGCGGCGCGGCGCTTGCCACTGCGCTCTCTCCGGTGCTTGGCGTGGCAATCTGCTGCACGCATCTGTTGTCCAAAAAGAGCACAGTCCGGTTCCGGTGGGCGCTGCCCTCGCTCAAAAGACTGCTGGAATCCTGCCAGCTCGGCGTCTCCGCCTTTGTCGGGGAGATCTCGTCAGGGGTGACGACGGTTGTCTTTAACATGATTATTTTAAAGCTTGCGGGCAATGTCGGTGTGGCGGCGTATGGCGTGGTCGCCAACACATCCCTCGTGGCGGCGGCAGTGTTCAACGGTGTGTCGCAGGGATCGCAGCCGCTTCTGAGCGATTACTACGGAAAAGGGGAGCGCGCGTCGGTGCGAAAGGTCGTGCGACTTGGCGTTGCGACGTCGCTCGTGCTGGCGGTCCTGATTCTTGCAGTGGTCTGTGCATCGGCGGAACCGATCACGGCGGTGTTCAACAACGAGGGAAACGCGGGGCTTGCGGCGTACGCGGTGACGGGGCTGCGGCTGTACTTTATCGGCTTTCTGGCAGCAGGTTTCAATATTGTGGGAACAGGCATCCTCAGCGCGACCGAGTCGGCGCGGTGGGCGTTTGCCGCGTCGGTGTCGAGAGGGTTTGTGGCGATCATTCTTTGCGCCTTTGCGCTGTCGGCGCTGGCGGGCATGAACGGTGTGTGGCTGGCATTTCCGGCGGCGGAATTTCTGACCGCGCTTTTGGTGGCGGTGGCGCTTGTAAAGACTGCTGCCGCGTGACAGGCAGAACGATAGCTTCTTCCGGGCGGCGAGGCTGCACGGGGAGAACTATTTATTAATATAGAATAAGGAGGATTTCAGGATGGTAAAAAAGTATGTGTTTGGCAGTCCGTTTGAGACGGAGGCGGTGACTGAACAGATGGAGGCTGTGTCTTTTCCGGGCGCGGTGGAATGCGGGGAGATTTCGCTGGATGACGGGTTCTGTTACCGCTATCAGATGGATGACGCGGATGTCATTTACGGGCTGGGGGAGGCGAACCGCGGCATCAACAAACGCGGGTACTGTTACGTCAGCAACTGCACGGACGATCCCAACCACACGGAGGACAAAACGTCCCTGTACGGCGCGCACAATTTTATCCTTATCGAGGGGAAAAAGCATGTGGGGCTGTTTTTTGACTACCCGTCCGATGTGCGCTTTGACATTGGCTGCACGCGGCAGGACATGCTGACAGTGTGCTGCGCGCGTGCGGATTTGTATCTGTATGTGATAACAGGGGACAGCGCCTGCGACGTGGCAAAGCAGTTCCGCAAAATTATCGGGACGAGCTACATTGCGCCAAAGTATGCCTTTGGATATGGGCAGAGCCGCTGGGGCTACAAGACAGCGGAAGATATCGAGACGGTGGTGCGGGGCTACAGGGACAACCAGATTCCGCTTGACATGGTGTATATGGACATTGATTACATGCAGGATTACAAGGATTTTACTGTCAATGCAGAGCGGTTTCCGGATTTTGAACAGTTTGTGCAGAAAATGAAAGCAGAGCATATTCACCTGATACCGATCATCGACGCGGGAGTGAAGATCGAGAAGGGATATGACATATACGAGGAGGGCGTGGAGAAGGGGTATTTCTGCAGGCGCGAGGACGGATCGGAGTTTGTGGCAGCGGTCTGGCCGGGCTGGACACATTTTCCGGATGTACTCAATCCCGATGCGCGGGCGTGGTTTGGCTTAAAATACGAGATTCTGACCAGCCTTGGAATCGACGGCTTCTGGAACGACATGAATGAACCGGCAATCTTTTATTCCGAGGAGGGAATCAAGGCGTTAAACCAGGAGATTGGCGCTTATGTGAAGAAGGTGAACAGCGAGGGCGGCGCGGACGCCATCGACGACTGCGACCTCGTTCCGGGCGAGATCCGATATCGCATGGAGCAGCTTCAGAATAACCCGGAGGATTTCAGGCGTTTTTATCACAGTGTCGGCGGAAAAAAAGTCCGCCATGACCAGGTGCACAATCTTTTTGGATTTAACATGACAAGGGCGGCGGGCGAGGCGCTGCAAAAGATTGCGCCGGACCGGAAAATGCTGCTGTTTTCGCGCTCCTCCTACATTGG
>CAMWOK010000377.1 GCA_947175845.1 uncultured Lachnospiraceae bacterium
GACTACTCGCAGTATATGTCCCGTCTGGTGGCGATCAACAAGTTCAGCGAGGAGCCGGCAAACTTTATGACACCCGCATACTTTGAGACCTCAGAGACTATGAAGACAAAGTGGGCGTCCCTCGAGAAGCTCGAGCAGCAGACGATCTTGAAGATTATAGTGGGAGAGGCAGACATGTCCGCGTTTGACGAGTTTGTGGCAAACTGGACTTCCGCAGGCGGACAGACCATCACGGACGAAATCAACGAGGAGCTTTCCGCAAAGTAAGGTACTGTTGAATATCAATTTTAAATAGAAATGGAGGGGTTCTATGAAACAGGGGGATAATGCAGCAGCTGTCGGCGGGGGAAAGACAGCGTTTGCGGGCAGGGAGAAAAGGATGTTTCATCTGATGATGCTGCCTGGAATGATTGTGCTGTTTCTGTTCGTTTTCGTGCCGCTGTTCGGCTCTTTGATGGCGTTTCAGAACTATGTCCCGGCAAAAGGCATCTTTGGCTCAAAGTGGGTGGGATTGGACAATTTCAAGTTTATATTCAGCCTGCCTGACAGCCGCCAGGTGTTTGTCAATACGCTGGTGATCGCTTTTGCCAAGCTGATCTTCAATATTATTGTTCCGGTGCTGTTTGCGATTCTCTTAAATGAGATCACAGTCAGCGTGTGCAAGAAGTTTTTCCAGACGGTTGTCTATCTGCCGCACTTTCTGTCGTGGGTTGTGCTCGCGACGGTTGTGACCAACATGTTTTCGCTCTCCGGGCCGTTCAACGCGCTGGTCACAGCGTTCGGGGGAGAGCCGGTGCAGTTCCTTGCGGACAACAACTGGTTCCGCCAGGTGATCGTGGCGACGGATGTGTGGAAGGAGTTCGGCTACAATTCCGTGGTGTATCTGGCGGCCCTGACAGGCATTGACCTTGGACTTTACGAGGCGGCTTCCATAGACGGAGCAAACCGGTTCGAGCAGACACTGCACATCACACTGCCGAGCCTGATGCCGACCATCATCCTGATGACGGCGCTGAACCTCGGAAATATTCTGAATGCAGGATTTGATCAGATTTTCAACCTCTACAATCCGATCGTGTATGAGACGGGGGATATCATTGATACATATGTGTACAGAATCGGTATGGTTGAGCGCCAGTACAGCATCGGTACCGCAGTCGGACTGTTCAAATCTGTCATCAGCTTCCTGTTGATTATGGGTGCAAACAAAGGGGCAAAGAAACTGACTGGCAGCGGTATCTTTTAAGGAGGGATGGAATCATGGTGAAGAAATTAAACTACAAAAGAGTGCTTTTCCAGGTGATCGTGTGGGCAGTTGTCATCCTCCTCACACTGAGCTGCCTGCTTCCTCTGATTAACATGCTCGCGATTTCCCTCAGCGGAAGCGACGCGGTCGCTGCAAATGAGGTGGGGTTCATTCCAAAAGATTTTACGCTGGTCACATACAAAAAGCTGCTTGAGGACGCGCAGTTCTGGAAATCGTTTCTGATTTCCGTGGAGCGCGTGATTCTGGGACTGCTCATCAACATGTTTTTCACAGTGAGCATGGCTTACCCGCTCTCCAAGAGCAAGAAGCGCTTTCCGGCGCGCGAGATCTACATCAAATTTGTCATTTTCGCAATGCTGTTTTCCGGCGGCATCATTCCGCTGTTTATGGTGGTCAGCAATCTGCATCTGACCAACACCATCTGGGCGCTGGTGCTTCCGGGAGCGGTTCCGGTGTTCAATGTCATTCTGCTGATCAACTTCTTCAAGGGTGTTCCCGAATCGCTCGACGAGGCGGCGCGAATCGACGGTGCAAGCCCGATTGAGATTCTGGTGAAAATCTATCTGCCGGTGTCTCTGCCCGCTCTTGCAACCGTGGCGCTGTTCTCCATCGTCAACCACTGGAATGACTACTTCTCCGGTTTGATATACATGAGCAAGTCGGTGATGTACCCGCTGCAGACCTACATCCAGCAGCTCACGGTGGACATCACACAGGTGACGGACGCGGAGCAGCTCAAACAGATGGCTTCCATGAACAACCGCACGTTCAATGCGACCAAGATCGTGGTATCCACAATTCCGCTGCTGATCATCTATCCGTTCCTGCAGAAATATTTTGTGTCCGGCATGGTAATCGGCGCAGTAAAAGAATAGTTTGTGAAAGGCTCCTACGATCAGGCGGGGGCCTTTCGCATCATAAAAATAAAGGTCAATGAGTAAGGAGATGTTTGTATATGGCAATTGTAGTGGAAAAAAACGGCAGACTGTTCAACCTGCACACGGCGGACAGCACGTATCAGATGTATGCTGACGAGTATGGTGTCCTGCTGCACACATATTATGGAAAGCGGATTGACGGGGAGAACCTTGCGGACCTGATTTTCCAGGTGGATGTTGGATTTTCGGGAAACCCGGAGGAGACGGTGGGAAACCGCGGGTACTCGCTGGACTGCCTGCCGCAGGAGCTTCCCTCCGACGGCGTCGGGGACTACCGTGAGAGCTGTGTTTCGCTCCGTCACGAAAATGGCAGCATGGCGGCGGATTTCCGCTTCGAGAGCTACGAGGTATTTCCGGGTTCCTACAAGGTGGCGGGGATGCCGTCGCTGTACGACAGTGCCGGCGAGAAGGGGGAAACCCTTGTGATCACCATGCGGGAGAAGGCGTCTGGGGTGATCGTGCGCCTGTGTTATGGCGTGTTTGAGAAGGAGAATGTGATTACCAGGGCGGTCCGCGTCGAAAACCGCGGGGAGAGCCGTGTTGTGCTCGACAAGTGCCTCAGCTGCTGTCTGGATTTTCAGTTTGGGGAGTATGATCTCATCACCTTTGCGGGCAGACATACCATGGAGCGCGGACCGGAGAGAACCAGGGTGCGCCGGACGAAGCTCGAGGTCGGCAGTATGCGCGGGACTTCCAGCCATCAGTACAATCCAACGGCAATTC
>CAMWOK010000378.1 GCA_947175845.1 uncultured Lachnospiraceae bacterium
GTATCGGGGCGTAAATATTTTTGATTAGGACTTTTCAGGGAGCATGGTCAGAGAAGTGATTTTGATAAAGAATGAGGAGAAATGAAGATGGGAAGAATCAGCAAAGCATTTGAGAATAAAAAGGCATTTATCGCGTTTGTGACGGGCGGCGACCCGGATATCAGCACGACGGAGGCACTGATTCCGCAGATGGCGGCGGCAGGTGCGGATTTGATCGAGATTGGGATTCCGTTTTCAGACCCGATCGCCGAGGGGGCTGTCATTCAGGCGGCAGACGCGCGCGCACTGCAGGCGGGAACGACGACCGACCAGCTCTTTGACATGGTAAGGCGCGTGCGCAAAAAAGTAGATATCCCGCTCGTGTTTATGACTTATATGAATCCAATCTACACATACGGCACCGAGCGGTTTGTCGGGCAGTGCGCCGCGTGCGGAATCGACGGAATCATTGTTCCTGACGTTCCGTTTGAGGAACAGGCGGAGGTAAGCGGCGCGTGCGCGGCGGCGGGAGTTGCCGTTATCTCCATGGTTGCACCGGCATCGGGAGAGCGCATTTCCATGATTGCGCGCCAGGCAAAAGGGTTTCTGTGCTGTGCGGCGTCCTGCGGCACACAAGAAGTACACAGTGGCAGCGCGGCAGCGGTAAAGGAGATGGTAGACCGTGCAAAAGAGGTGTCCGACATTCCGTGCGCGGTCGGATACGGCATTGCGACGCCGCAGCAGGCGCGCGCGATGGCCGCAGTGTCGGACGGCGCGATTGCAGGCAGCGCCATCGTGAAGCTCATCGCGCAGCACAAAAAGAACTGTATCGGGCCGGTGTGCCGTTACGTGAAGGAAATGAAGGCAGCGGTGGCTGCAGCGGCGGTGTAGACAGCAGTATCTCTGGTGCAAATTTGTATTTGCGGCGGCTGCGGCAATCGAAAAAGAATTGACGAATCTCACAAATGATATTATAATTAAAATATTCCAAAAAAAGAAAATCTTTATAAACATTTTATAATATATTTCAAAAAGGAAAGGACTGGAGAATACATTATGAAAAAATTGGAAGAATACGTAAGAGCGATCCCTGATTTTCCGGAGCCGGGCATCATATTCCGCGATGTGACGAGTGTTCTGCAGGATGCCGAGGGACTGCATCTTGCGATTGACACCATGCAGGATATGGTGAAGGATTTGGAGTATGATGTCGTTGTGGGCGCCGAGTCGAGAGGATTTATTTTCGGAACACCGATTGCATATAATAATCATAAGCCGTTTGTCCTGATCCGAAAGAAGGGAAAGCTGCCGCGCGAGACCGTCTCCGTTGACTATGACCTTGAGTACGGCAAGGCGACTATAGAAATGCACAGGGATTCCATTCAGCCGGGGCAGAAAGTTCTGGTGGTAGACGATCTGATTGCGACCGGAGGCACGACGGAGGCCATGATTAAGCTTATCGAGTCCCTGGGCGGGGAAGTTGTGGGAGTTGTTGTGCTGATGGAGCTTGCAGGGCTCAAGGGCAGGGATCGGATCGCAGGATACCGGCTCGACGCGGCGATTATCTACGAGGGGAAATGAGAAAACGGGATTTTTCATTGGACGGATTAGTGAATTGACGAATATTTTGGATATGGCTGGTGATGCGAAGTGACAGAGGAGAAGCAGACAAGAACAGGGGCATATGAGGATTCCCTTATCATAAACGGGAGTAAAACTGGTCCTAGAAAAACAGACGAACGAAAAATTGAATACATCAAGGAATTTCAAAGCCCCGACGAGCTGTATCAGGGGCTTATCCGGCGTGTGCACAAATATCATCCATCCGACGACATTTCTATGATCGACAAGGCCTACGCGACAGCCTGTGAAGCGCACAAGGACCAGGTGAGAAAATCGGGGGAGCCATACATTATCCATCCGCTGTGCGTGGCGATTATCCTTGCGGACCTAGAGCTTGACAAGGAGACGATCATTGCGGGGCTGCTGCATGATGTCGTCGAGGACACGATTATGACCAACGAGGAGCTTAAGGAGCAGTTCGGGCCGGACGTGGAGCTGCTCGTCGACGGGGTCACCAAGTTAGAGCAGCTGCAGTACACGGGCGACGCGACACCTGACCGCCTGACAAGCCGCGAGGAGCTGCAGGCTGAAAATCTGAGGAAGATGTTTCTGGCAATGGCGAAGGATATCCGGGTGATTCTGATAAAGCTCGCCGACCGCCTTCACAATATGCGCACTTTAAAATACAAGTCGCCCGAGAGCCAGAAGCGCATTGCGCGGGAGACGCTCGACATCTACTCGCCGCTGGCGGAGCGCCTTGGTATCTCCAAGATCAAGATTGAGCTGGACGACTTGTCCCTGAAATATCTGGAGCCGGAGGCATATTACGATCTGGTGGAAAAGATTGCCCTCAGAAAGGATGTGCGCGAGAAGTATGTGCAGGACATTGTGGACGAGGTGACAGAGCACATCATGGACGCGGGGATCGATGCCCAGATTGACGGGCGGGTGAAACACTTTTTCAGCATCTACAAAAAGATGAAAAACCAGGGAAAGACGATCGACCAGATTTATGATCTGTTTGCAGTGCGCATTATCGTGGATTCCGTGAAGGACTGTTATGCGGCGCTCGGCGTGATTCACGAGATGTATAAGCCGATGCCCGGACGTTTTAAGGATTACATTTCCATGCCCAAGGCAAATATGTACCAGTCGCTTCACACGACGCTGATCGGTTCGACAGGCACGCCGTTTGAGATACAGATTAGAACTTTTGAGATGCACCGCGTCGCCGAGTACGGTATTGCGGCGCACTGGAAATACAAGGAGGCAAGCGACGGCAAAGTGTCCACGGGGGGCGAGGACGAGAAGCTGACATGGCTCAGCCAGATTCTTGAGTGGCAGCAGGATATGTCTGACA
>CAMWOK010000379.1 GCA_947175845.1 uncultured Lachnospiraceae bacterium
ATAAGTGACTGGTGTAAGACCGGCCATTTTTCTTCGGATGCGGAGTAATTCACCGATGTAATACTCCCAGCGCTGCCGATACAGGTACGTGCACTCCTGCATATACGCCGGCACACCACACGCGTCATACAGATATCTCATAAGCTTTACCAGTTCCCTGCACTCCTGACAGTCCGCCGACTCCGCGTTCCCGTGCCGCGTCTCACGCTCCAAATGCTCTAAAATCTTGACCTTCATCTCCAGAAGTTCCAGCAGATAAAACGCCCTTCCTGTATCCCGCAGCATCTCAACTGCCTGATTGCAGACGCGCAGAGCTTTGCGCATCTGCCCGACAGACCGCTCCTCTTTCCCGGAAAATATCTCCTGCAGATAGTACCAGGCAATCTTGGGATATATCTTTACTTTCGACAGGTTGTCATAGGCTGTATTCTCCACAAACTTCATCAGCTCCATGCACTGTTTCGCAAAATCTGATTTCCTGTGGTAAAACGCGTATTCCAGAACCATATTGATTTCCTGAATGGACAGCAGCTTCCGATCCAGACACAGGTTTTCACTGTCCGGAACCGTAAGTTTCACTGCCCTCGCGTAACAATCCGCAATTTCACAGGATGCTGCCCCGCGCTGCTTCAGGAGTTCTGCCTCCATCACAAGGCAGAACTGCTTCCGTATCTTATCGTCTGCCAGCGCCTGTTTTTTGTAGTTTTTAATCAGTTCCTGTGCCCTGCAGGTCTCCTGCCCCTCCACGGCCTCCAGAATATCGCGCTGGGCCTCCCACACTGCATAGTCCTCAATATTCAACAGATTTTCATACAAATCATCGGCGACTCCCAGCCTGCCCAGAAGACGGTCCCGCATATTTTTCGTAATCGGACGCTGCCCCTTCTCAATCCGCGCAAGCTGGCTTGCCGACATCAGTCCCTCCGCAAGCTGTTCCAGACACACATCCGCTTCCCCGCGCATCCTCTGCAAAAACTTAGAAAAGTCCTGCTCCGATTCCAGTGGTATTTTTAAAACATCCCTGTCCTGCATTTTCTCTTTTGCTGCTCCCTTTTTCCAGTGCTTTCATTTCCGCGTGCGGCACCGGAAGCTATCGACATTCATAACGGTTCTAAACGGCATACCGCTCTGATAAATTTAAGGAACTGTAAAGATATTTCCATACAGTTCCTCAAATCAAACGCAATATACCGTACACAATTTCAATTTATTCCCGTTTAAGAAAAAATGCAAGGGACAGAGTTGTCCAAAAAACAACTTATATGCTCCGCTTTTATTCCAGCGAATCAATATATTTCATATAATTTACGACCATCAGCGCAATCTTGAAGGTCAGGGCGTCGTCAAACTTTCGAATGTCAAGTCCGGTGGACTGGTGGAGCTTCTCTATCCTGTAGACAAGCGTATTTCTGTGAACATAGAGCTGTCTGGATGTCTCCGAGACATTGAGATTGTTGTCAAAAAATTTCTGGACAGTTGTCAGAATCTCATCGTCGAGATCATCCGGAATATTGTCCCCAAAAATTTCTTTCATAAAAATGCGGCACAGGTTAATCGGAAGCTGATATATCAGACGCCCTATTCCAAGTGTGTTGTAGGCACTGATCGGCTTTTCCATATAGAATATCATCCCTACATCACGCGCCATCTTCGCCTCTTTGTAGGATTTCGACACCTCCTTAAGCTCTGGAACAATCGTTCCATACGACACTTTCGTGATGAGCATTGCCTCCGCGTTGAGCATGTCCACAATCACCTGCGCGGTCTGCTCCACTTCCTCGTAGGCGTCCATCGCGCTGACTTCCTTGATGAGAATAATGTTTTTCTGCTCCACCGCAGTCAGATAACACCCGGCCTGCCCCTCAAAAATATTTTTGAGCATCTCCATGGAAACATTGTCTTTGTCGTTCTGTGACTCGATCAGATACACGACGCGGGGGATCTCCGGCGTGATATGAAGCTTCTTGGCACGGTTGTAGATATCGACAAGCAGCAGATTGTCCAGAAGCAGATTTTGAAAAAAGTTATTTTTGTCAAAATGCTCCTTGTAAGCGATCACCAGATTCTGTATCTGGCTCACCGCCACCTTTCCGATCATGTAGGCATCCGCTCCTGCTCCTCTCGCGATCAGCACATAGAGCACGTCACCGTCCTCGAGAACCTTCAGCATATGATATCCACCCACAATCTGGCTGTCCGCCGGTGAGTTGACAAAATTTTTCACCAGTTCCTGCGAGACATTCCTGCTGTCAAAAGTTGTCGCCACTGTGATCCCTTCCATATCAATCACGCACAGATCAATCTTAGTGATGGTCTTTAACTCGTCTATGCTTGTCTGAATTACCTGATTTGAAATCATCTGCTATCCTCTCCTGAACCTGTTATTTTTTGAAAAAAACCCGGGTGAATCATTTCACCCGGGTATCTTTATCAGCTGTATCACAAACAACTAGTTGGTGATAATCTTCTCTGTCTCTTTGTCAAATACGTGAATCTTCTCGATATCAATCGCAAACTTCACCTTGTCGCCAGGTCTTGCAGTTGTTCTGGGATCAACTCTCGCTGTGATCGGGAACTCTGCCAGATCCGCATACAGGAACACTTCTGCACCGAGCAACTCGTATACACGGATTGTTGTCTCAAATGTGCTCTCAGACTTTGCCTCTACCATCATCTGTGAATCGTAGATATCCTCAGGTCTGATACCAAATGTAACTTTCTTTCCGTTGTAGCCGCCGTCGATCAGCTTTCTGGACTTTGCGGGAGGCAGCGGAATGGAGAGTCCAGCTACCTTGAGGCTTGCTGTATCGCCCTTTACATCCACTGTCGCATCGATGAAGTTCATCTGCGGAGATCCCATGAATCCTGCAACGAACAGGTTCTGCGGCTTCT
>CAMWOK010000380.1 GCA_947175845.1 uncultured Lachnospiraceae bacterium
GGTTTGGTCAGCAGTTCAGGCGGACGGTAGCTGAGATTGGTCGTGATAACTTTGTCGAACACGCCCTCCTCAAATGCCTTGTCAAATGCGGCGAGACCGTTTGTAAAGAGCCCGAAAGTAGTGCAGATAAACACGCGTTTTGCCTTCATCGCCTTGAGCTGCCTCGAGGTGTCGATCATGCTGTCGCCGGAGGAAATCATGTCGTCAATGATAATGATGTCCTTGCCTTCGATGTCATTTCCAAGAAATTCATGTGCGACAATGGGATTTTTGCCGTTCACAATGGTTGTGTAGTCGCGCCGCTTGTAGAACATGCCGGTGTCGGCGCCGATGACAGTTGAGAAGTAGATAGCCCTGTCCAGTGCACCCTCGTCGGGGGAGATGACGATAATGTGCTCCTTGTCCAGCACCAGATCTTTTGCGGAGCGCAGCAGTGCCCGCGTGAACTGGTAGTGGGCGGTGAAGTTGTCAAAGCCTTTCAGCGGGGCAGCATTCTGTATTCTGGGGTCATGCGCGTCAAAGGTGATGAAATTGCTCACGCCCATCTGGGTAAGCTCCTTGAAGGCATAGGCGCAGTCGAGGGATTCACGGCTGGTTCTGCGGTGCTGCCTTCCTTCATATAAAAAAGGCATGATCACATTGATGCGGTGCGCCTTTCCGTTTGTCGCGGCTATGACGCGCTTCAGATCCTGATAGTGGTCGTCGGGGGACATATGGTTGGTGTAACCGTTCATGGTGTAGGTCAGGCTGTGGTTGCACACATCCACGAGGATAAACACGTCCTTTCCGCGGACAGTCTCCTCCAGAACAGCTTTTCCCTCCCCGCTGTAGAAGCGGTGATTGCTAAATTTAAAAAGATAATTTGGTTCGGCATAGCCCTGGAACGCAGGGTCATTGTTATATACATTGTTTACCTTGCTGCGAAAATCGACCAGGTAGCTGTTGACCTCATTTCCAAGCTCCGCGGCACTGTCCAGAACCATCAATTTCAAAGGTGCCACTGGCATGGCATTTTTCAGCTGTTTCAAATATGACATTTGGCATACCGTCCTTTCTGTGTATTGTTTCTTTTATCTTATTTTTCATTTAGGAAACATCCCATTATAATTTATAACATTCAGGTAGTGACACGTCAAGAAATTTCTAGTATTATTATAGTAAACGACAAAAGTATCAAAAAATATTAAATAAGGAAAGAATAAGAATGAACAGAGAACATTTACACATTGTGGCGCAGGTTGAGCCGGACAGTATTGCACAGGAGCTGTCAATTGAGCCGGGCGACGTGCTTGTTGCGGTGAACGGCAGTCAGATACAGGATATTTTTGACTATCAGTACCACACGCAGGATGAATATATTGAGGTGCTCATCCGAAAGCCCTCGGGCGAGGAGTGGCTTCTTGAGATCGACAAGGAATATGACGAGGATTTGGGCATCACGTTTGAGAACGGCCTGATGGATGAATACCGCTCGTGCCACAACAAGTGCATCTTCTGTTTTATTGATCAGATGCCTGAGGGGATGCGCGACACGCTGTATTTCAAGGATGATGATTCGAGACTTTCTTTTCTGCAGGGGAATTACGTGACGCTGACAAACATGTCCGACGAGGATGTTGACCGCATCATTCAATACCATCTCTCCCCGATCAATGTCTCTTTTCAGACGACGAATCCCGAACTGCGATGCAAAATGCTGAGCAACCGCTTTGCGGGGCAGGCGCTGGAGAAAGCGTGGCGGCTTGCCAGGGCAGGAATATCCATGAACGGGCAGATTGTGCTGTGCAAGGGTGTAAACGATGGGGAGGAGCTTGTCAGAAGCATTGCGGATCTGGCGGCGTATCTGCCCAATCTCGAGAGCGTCTCGGTGGTGCCGGTCGGACTGTCGAGATACCGAAAGGGGCTGTATCCGCTCGAGCCGTTTACGCAAGAGGACGCAAGGCAGGTGCTCTCGGTGATTCACGCGTGGCAGGACAGGCTTTATCCCGAATACGGGCTGCATTTTATCCACGCGAGCGACGAGTGGTATATCCTGGCGGGCGAGGAGCTGCCTGAGGAGGAGCGGTATGACGGATATCTGCAGCTGGAGAACGGCGTCGGAATGCTGCGGCTCTTGATCAATGAGTTTACACAGGCGCTGGACGCGCTGAGAGACATGAAAAATGTCGATATTCCCTCAAGGGAGCTGTCGATTGCGACCGGAAAACTCGCCTGTCGTTTTATCGAGGAAATGGCGGGGCAGGTGACAGCGCTGTATCCGCAGATCCGCGTGCATGTCCACGCGGTCAGAAATGATTTTTTCGGGGAGATGATAACAGTCTCCGGCCTTCTGACCGGGCAGGATCTGCTTGCGCAGCTCAAAGGGCAGGTGCTCGGAGAGCGGCTTCTGCTGCCGCAAAATGTACTAAAGAGCGGTGAGAGGGTGTTTCTGGACGATATGACAGTCGAAGCGCTCGAAAAAGCTTTACAAGTCCCGATAGATATTGTAAAATCAAGCGGGCAGGATTTGCTGGATGCGATGACAGGCATCCGCGTTTGATTAAATGAGAAGAATGGAGCATATAAAATGGATAAGAGAACCAAGAAACCTATCGTGGCCATTGTGGGGCGCCCGAATGTGGGGAAATCGACCCTGTTCAATGTGCTTGCGGGGGATAAAATTTCGATCGTGAAGGATACGCCGGGCGTCACAAGGGATCGCATTTATGCGGATGTGAACTGGCTGAACTGGAATTTTACCATGATTGACACCGGCGGTATCGAGCCGGACAGCAAGGATATCATCCTGTCGCAGATGCGCGAGCAGGCGCAGATTGCGATCGACACGGCGGATGTGATTCTTTTTATGGTGGATGTGCGCCAGGGGCTGGTGGACGCGGACTCCAAGGT
>CAMWOK010000381.1 GCA_947175845.1 uncultured Lachnospiraceae bacterium
ATCCACACGGCAAAGAGCAGGATTCCGGTGCCGGAGGGGGCTTTGCTGCTGACAGCGCTGCCGATATCATTCATCCAGTTTGACGCGGCAGCCGGCTGGAGGGCAGCAGGCGCTGAAGATGCGGTGTTCGGTGCGGCTTCAGCGGTTTTGCGCAGGGTTTCCAGCCAGAAAAATGCCCGCAGTGAGCGGACATTTTGAATGGGCAGAAAGGGCACGGCGAGCAGGCTCAGCAGCAGAAACCACAGGTTGTACTGCACCCGGCTCGACAGGCGGCCGCCAAGCAGGCGCTTTCCGGTGAGGAACACACCTGTGACGGCACTGATCATAAGGTTGCACAGGAGGAAGTGAATCATAAACTGGTCCATGTTCAGGTTCCTCCTTTTTTGTTTCCTTTTTTCGCATCCCCTGACAGGAGCGAGCGGAGCGTGTCGATTTCGTTTTCCGACAGGCGGTCCTGATCGATGTATGCGGACAGCATGGCAGAGAGATTTCCATTGTAAAAGCGATTCAGGAACGTATTGCTCTCCTGGCTGATGTATTCCGCCTCACCCACCAGCGGCGTGTAGACAAACACGCGGCTCTGTTTTTCATAGGAGAGGGCGCCTTTTGTCACCAGGCGCTTGATCAGGGTCTGAATCGTTTTGGGACTCCATGTAGTTGTCTTAACCAGGCGGTCCGTTATCTCGTTTGTGCTGACCGGCGCGTGCTCCCACACGACCTTCATCACTTCAAACTCGGCCTCGGAAATCTGGGGCAGGGATCTCATGGCAGGGACTCCTTTCTTATGAAGAGTTTGTAAGAAGCTTTTTATGAGGATTGGGAGGATGTATCCACAATCGCGATGCTGGAATCCCCCTTCCGCGCCTGCTCAACAGCGGCGGCGGACAGTTTCTGAAATGAGCTGTAGGAGGAGGTGGCGCCGGTCAGCACATCAATCGTGCCCTCGCCCTGTCCCTCCAACAGCTGTCCCGCATAGTAGCGGGTGTACTCGTTGGGATAGGTGCCGTTGGAGTGCAGCATATTCTGCATGTAATAGCTGTCCCAGCTCTTGATAAAACCGCTGGCGTTCTCGGCGTTGTACTCCACGGAGACAATGCTGCCGCCCTTGACCATGATTGTGATGTATTCTTTCCATCCGTGGCTGAACTCAGCCGCCTGCGCGGTGTAGTAGCCATCCTGGAGCGCTGTGTCTGTCGGTTTGCTGCCGCACGCGGTCAGCATCGTCAGAAGCAGCAGTGAGATCAGCGGTAGACGCAGTTTTCGTATCATTTGTCATTTTCCCCCTTCAACACAAATTTTTTCACATGAGACTGCAGCATCTCTGCCTCCCGCGCGAGCAGTCCGCTGGACTGTTCGATCTCGCCGGCATTCTGCAGGTTCTGATCGGCGATCCCCGAGATGGTCTCTATCCGTTCATCCATGATGGTGAGGGCGCTCTCTTGTCCCTGTACAGCGGCGACCAGACGGTCAGAGATAACGCTGATTTGATCGGAGACAGAGGAGATGGCGCGAAGCGAACTGGCGGTGTCGGCAGTCAGTTTCACGCCGGTCTGGATCATGGTGCTGGTGTGGGATACCATCTCTGTTGCGTTCTGTGCTGCCTCACCGCTTTTTGCGGCGAGGTCCTTGACCTGCGCAGCCACGACGGCAAATCCTCTCCCCGCGCTTCCGGCACGGCTTGCCTCGATGGAGGCGTTGAGTGCGAGAATGCTGGTCTGGAACGCGATATCCTCAATGGATTTTGCAATTTTTGTGATCTCATCCGCGTTGGTGCTGATGTTGTCCATTGCGTCGGACAGGGAGGACATGTGGGTGTTTGCATCCTGGATGCACTGGGCAATCTCCTCCGTCTTGCTGCGGGTCTGGCTTGTGCTCTCCGCGACGTTGGACAGCTGTTCCTTCACATGGGAAACTTCGCAGACCAGCGCTTCTGTGGACTGATTCTGCTCCATGGACGCCTGGTGCAGCTGGCTGGACTGGCCGTTGAGCTCCTCGGACATATGTGCGAGCTGCGAAGTGGCGCTGCGAAATCCTCCGATCGTCTCGTGCATGGACTGGATGATCGTGCGCAGGCTGTTTCGGATCAGGGCGAAATCCCCCCTGTAATCCACCTGCGGAGCGACGCACAGATTGCCGCCTGCCACCTGCGTGAGCACCTGCTCGATATCGGATATGTAGTTGTTGATGCTCTCGACGGTGGTGCCCAGCGTCCGCGTGAGCACCTCCAACTCATCCTTGGAGTGGACGGGAGTTACGGTGGTGTGCAAATCACCGTCGGAGAGAGATACCATGCGGCTTGTCACGCTCTTAACCGGGCGGGAAATTGACCGCGCCAGCTGCAGGACGAGCAGTATCGAGACGAGCAGCACTGCCAGCGTGGCTGCCACTGCGACGTACATTGCGCCCTGAATGGTATGGGCGTAATCGGCCTCGGGAATGTGCAGCACCAAAGACCACTGCGTGCCGCGGACGGGGGAGAACGCAACCAGGATATGTTCCCCGTTAACAGGAAATTCCGTGGCGCCGGTCTCCCCGGCAGTGATGCGGCCAAGCGACTCGGGATCCTCGCCGCCGAGCTGCGCCAGCGTGCTTCCCGACAGAACGAGCGACTGATCTGTGTGCCCGGTGACAGTGCCGTTGCGGTCAACCATGTACGCCGTGCTGTGCTGGCCAAGGTTGATGCTGCTGATCACGTCGTTGAGGGTGTCATACTTGTAGACGCCCACGACATACAGCGCGGTCTCGCCGTCCTCCTTCACGGGCATTCCCATGGTGATTCCCAGCTTATCCTGAAAAATGGTGGAGGAGGCGGTGGTGAAATTATCGGTCTCCTTAAGCAGTGCAAAGAACTCCCCGTCCAGACTCTGCGGCGCCC
>CAMWOK010000382.1 GCA_947175845.1 uncultured Lachnospiraceae bacterium
AAGGCGTCTCATATGTCTCCATGATTGACCATGAAGGGGAAGTAACATATTAAATTAAGATAAAAAACATCAAAATCTGAATGATTTTTGATTCATAGTATTTTTTTCGGAAAGTGAGAAACAATAAATTCTGTAGTAGTAACAACTATGGATTCTCAAGGAGGAAAATATTATGAAAAAAAATCTGACAGTACACAGGGCCGTACTGGCGGCGCTGTGTGTTACCTGCACACTTTCCATATCAGCCTGTGGGAAGAAGGATAACAGAAATGAAAATAAAGACCCGATTACGGGCGCGGATCAGTCACAGACGAACGAGAGCGGCAGCATGGAGGGCAGCAGCGAGAACGGTTCAGATACAGCTGCCGGAGATCACAGCGAGTTTGATGCCATGATTGGCGACGAGAATACAGACCCCAACAACATTATCAATTACATCAATACCAATATTGCAGGGGCGGCAATCAGTGATGTGAAACGGTTTTTCACGGGGCTTTTGAGTTTTGGCGACGATATCAGAATGATTGATTTTACCAGGCTTGAGGACAGCAGGCAGTATATGCCGGAGGACATGATTGCATTCATGGATCTGATGCGGCTCGAGGGCGACACACCGTCCATGGTTATGTCTGACGAGGAGAACAGAAGAGTTATCAATATGACGCTCTCCGAGATGCTTGAGCGCGCGCGCCTGTTTGAGCAGCATCTGGAAAAATATCCGAACGAAGCTTCGTCCGAGGCGGCTGCAAGGATGTATGAGGAAATTGCGACAAATGCGATCAGCGGCGGCTACAACAAGGAGGAGGGCATTGCCCACTATTATAAAGGGGAGGCAAACAATGCCATCGACCAGAAGGCGCTGCAGTATTATCAGCAGTTTGCAGACGCAAACCCCGACAGCAATCTTGGAAAGATTGTGAGGGAGTATATCGACGTGCTGCAGACCAATAACTTCGAGATTAACGATAAAATGGAAGCGTTTTACCGCGGACTTCAGGGCCGGTTTGCCGTGAGCAGCCTGACGAACAGTGCTGGCCAGCAGAACGGAACAACAGGAAACAATGGGACCGGAACGAATCAGACAGGAAACGGTGGAACCGGAACAAACCAGACAGGGACGGCAGGTGCCGGGACGAACCAGACCGGCACAACCAGCTCAGGAAACAGTGGAACCGGAACAAACCAGACAGGGACAGCCGGCACGGAGAACAGCAGCGTGGAGAGCAGCAGCACTGAGATGAGCAGTGTGGACGGCACAAACAACACGACTAGAAAATAAATGCGATTGACATTTTCTCACGCCTGTGATAGCGTTGAAGTATCAGCGCAGAGTGACTGCCCGGACAGAATCGGGCAGTCACCGCAGCGCGCGTCAGTAACCGATAGAAAGGTGTGAGCGTATGCCGTATATTATGACAATGCTGTCACTTTTTTCAGTGGACAGCATCATTAAATATCGCATTGAAAATAAGGATTCTGTCAGGGAAAAGCCGCTGGCAGGCGGAAAGATTGTCATCAAACGATACCACAACAGGGGGGCAATGATGAATATGGGGGAGAAAAACCAACCGTTCGTCGCAATGCTCTCCCTAGTATTTAGCACATTTGTGACAGGTGTTTTCGCGGCGACACTCGGCAGACGGGGGAAGCGGCTGTTAAAGACCGGGCTTGCCCTGATACTGGGCGGTGCTTACAGCAATACCTATGACCGCCTCCGAAGGAAGTATGTGGTCGATTACTTCTCCGTGTGTCTGCTGGACACAGAAACATGCAGGAACGGTTTTCTCAATAAAATCAATGAGAAGTTCAGCGCGATTGTGTTCAATCTCGCAGATTTTGGGATTGTGATTGGGGCGATGCTTTCGGTGATCGGCAGCTTGTAGTATCAGTAACCACGCAGTTTTAAATCTGCCACAAGCTGTACATAAAATTCCCGCACGTCAAAGTCGGGAATGTTCTCGCGGGTTAAGTCTATCATATCCCCGTGTGAGATGCCGCGTGTTCCGCGCACGGTGAGCATCTGAAAAGGGCCGCTCCACGCAAATGAGTTTTCCCCGACCAGTCCGTCGTTATCGCCGTCAAAGGATTTGGCGAGGTGATAGGTAAAATTCAGGGGAAACCGTCCGCCGCCTGCTCGGTTCAGCTTCGAGCCGACACTTTGATAAAAGATCCCGGGTACATCCGGATATCGTTCGTTAAACTTCTGGCAGAAGGCGGCAGTGAGGTTGCGCACAGCCGCGAGAAAGTCGGGATTGGAGTCACCGAGTCTGCGCAGTGCGGCGTTGTACGCCTTTGCGACGGCGTGCTGTTCTGCCTGCGGAATCTTTGAGAGCAGGTAGTCTGCAAACTCACAGCCCCTGTGCGGTGTGCTGACGGTTGTGAGCGTGGCGACATGCTCTGCGATCCCGGGTAGCCCCAGCGCGCACCGGCAGTCGAGTCCGCCCTTGGAGTGGGCGATCAGATTGACCTTGCCGCAGCCTGTCTCTGAGACAATCTGCAGGATGCGTGCCGCAATCTCGCGGCCGCTGGTTTCGACGTCCGCGGCGGACTGGTGTTCTCCGTAAAAGACGCAGGCACCGTTTGTCTCGAGTGCTTTTGGAATACGGCCCCAGTAGTTAAAGTAGCTGAAATCGCGGAAAAATACACCATGCACCATGAGAAGGGGATATTTTGTGGCACATATTTGCTGTGCGCGGCGCTGTTCGTCCGTGATGATTTTCTGGTTTTCCAGCGCAATCTCGCGGGAAACAACCCGGATCATTGTGCCGAGGACAAACAGATGGACAATTGGAATCAGACCGCACACCACAGCAATCACGCGCGTTTTGATGCCAAGCTTTTCTGACGAGAAAAAGATGCGCAGCATGCCGT
>CAMWOK010000383.1 GCA_947175845.1 uncultured Lachnospiraceae bacterium
CTTTCATGTCCTGCTTTGAGAGAATCAGCGCGTACGGAAGAAACGGCTGTCTGCGCACAATCTCCTCATTTCGCTGCGCACAGTAGCCGTTTTTGCGCAGCCAGTCCATCCCGTAGACCACGTTGATGTTGAGCCTGCCAAACAGTGCCAGCGTCTCCCCGGGAAGCTCGAGCACCTTTCCCTGCGTGAGGCGCACATACTCCTTTTGCAGCGCGTCCTCTTCTTTTTCCAGCATACGCCTTGCCTGCTCGCACACGGCCAACCTGCGGTCTGCGGCGGCGAGGATCTTGTCCATGTGCCACTGCTCGTCCGGACTCATGTCAAAATAGCGCATTATGACATGCCGCTCGGAGAGTTCCTGATCCAGGTCAGCCTGCGTGCGCTCCAGGGCGGCAAGCGCAAACTCCTGCCGGATCTGTTCCTGCTGCCTGTCCTCGATGTCGCGCAGCAGGGACTTGTGCCGCTCGTTTGCCGCATCGAGCTGCTTTCTGTGCGCGGTGCAGCTGCGCGTGCCCTCCTCGAGTTCCTTCTGGTACTGTTCTCTTTTGATGTCGAGCAGTCCCGGATCGTACTCGCCGACAATGTTGCGGGCAAACTTTTCGCCAAACTCGGCGTTAAAGCTGTCCTCCACGCGCTGAAAGCCGTTCATGCGCTCCTTGCAGGCACTGATTTTCGCGATGAGTTCGACGATCCTATCGTCCAGCCACTGCTGTCTGTCCGCAAGCTCCCGCTGCCTGTGCGTCTCCTGCTGATGGTCGGCCTCGTTTAGTTCCATCTCCACCGCGGCGCTGGCGGCAAGCTGCGCGTAGTGCATGCCGAGCGCCTGTCCAAGCGCCCTGCGCTCGGGTTCAAGCCTGCCTTCACCCTCGTGCAGCACCTTGAGGCGCTCTCTGACTAGCTGCTCGTCCTGCCAGAGTTCCGCGGCCTGCGCCTCCTGTTTTGCAAGCTCCATCTTGTGCAGCAGCGTCTCGATCCGCCGCGTCTCCTCCTCTAAGGCGTCGCGCTCCATGCCGATCATGTCGCGGTTGCTCACGTGAAAGCGAAGCGCATCCATCAGATTGTGCAGCTCGAAAGAATACTTTTCATACTCGATGCGCATAAGCGCGGCGTCACACTCCGCCTTGTCGTCCAGCAGGCTTTTTTTCGCCTCCCCCTGCTCGGTCTCCATGCGCGCAAGCAGCGCGCGAAATCCTGCAATACTGTTTTCCTGCTCCTCCACCTTGTCGGTCACAAGCTTGTACTCCCCGGCGCAGGCGGATATCTCAACCGCGTCCTCCTTAAACTGGCGGATGGTGTTTCTGCGCTCTATCTTGGACTGGTTTGCCTTGTAGGAAAGAACGTACTTCTCTATGATGCTCTGAAACTCTTTCATGCGATCCTTTTCCCTGTTGAGCTTGCTCTCCACAGCGTCGAGAAACCACTTCTCAATCAGGCCCTTCTCGTCGCGGCAGTCGGAAAAAAGCTTGGAGAGGCCGGACTCCTCGAGGTTGATTTTCCGGACAATATTCTCCCATTCCTTGCAGTAAATCTGATACTCCGCAAGCTTGTCAAAATACTGTCTCGACTGGGCGCTGTTGTTCATGTCATAGCAGCCAAATTTCAGCGCGCGGTCCTTCTTGTACGTCTCAAAAAGCTGCCTGCACTCGCGGTAGCTTTTCAGGACGATCTCTTTGTTCTTCTTCTCAACCACAGGCAGATTGTAGATGTCCTGCGCGCATCTGCCGCTGTACTCGCAGACAAAGCTGACCATCTCGAGCCGGTTGTCGTCGTCCTCCTCCGAGAGCTGGCTTTTTCGCACCATCAGCCCCACAAGGCAGTATCCGGCGCCGCGGTCGAGCTTCCACTCCACCAGGATAAAGGTGGGCTTGCTGGTCGTAAAGTAGCTCTCAAACGGCCTGTCCTTGGCGTCCCGGAAGCGCTTATGTACAAACGGGGCGGTCATCATCTGCACCAGCACCGACTTTCCGCCCCCGTTCTGCAATGACATCAGCGTGCTTCGCCCCTGCATCTGAAAGGTGTCGTCGCTGATGCGCATGGTATTGTTGTTGTAATTGAGGTTGATCAGCCTCACTGCGTTTATTTTGCTCATTGCCGCCTCCTGCAGACGCCCGCAAGACCGCTGTGTTTATGCGCGTTCTCTCGCGGCGTTCTCCGATAATACTTTGGAGATTCTCTGATAATTGTTCTGGTTCAACAGATTCCAGTCCATCAGGTTATCGAGTTTCTTTGTGGTCTTTATCATCTCGTCCTCCTGCACATACTCAATTAATCCCTGATTCTCGAGAAACACAAATATATGGTGCAGAAATCCCTCCTTGGTGGTCCGCGCCCGCGATCCGCGCTCGTCGGATTTCAGCGCCTCGTACGCCTCCTGCATGTTGCGAAACGCCAGTCCGCTTCGCTCCTCGTCCTCGGCGGCGGTGTTCTCGACGCCGCTCTTTAGCCGGTCCGTCACACAGTTTTGCAGCTC
The DNA here is from genome assembly GCA_947175845.1 of uncultured Lachnospiraceae bacterium. GTDB lineage: Bacteria > Bacillota > Clostridia > Lachnospirales > Lachnospiraceae > COE1. The sequence goes on from CAMWOK010000383.1 coordinate 2,471, forward strand.
GCCGACGCGGATGTAGTCGCGCGACTTTGCGCTCGCGCCCTGCCCGTCGTAAAATTCTGACAGCAGTGTCAGAATCACAAACTGCGACAGATAAAAATCCTTGTCAGTTCCGCCCGATTTGCAGAGAATCTCCTTTAATTTTGCCTTGGAAAATCCCAGAAAGACATTCTCCTCTCTCGGAATCAGGTAAATCACGTCGCCGTACCGCTCAATGCTGCTCTGCGCCTCGTCCCCCTGGCTCTTGACCAGAAGCTGCACCTGCTCATTTTCCACATACGCCCGATAGAGCCCTGACGTCTCATCCTCGCGCAGTTCAAAGTGCTCGAGCAGATAGTAAAAAATCTGCTGGCTGAGACGTATTTCTTCTATTTCATATGCCATTGTCCCCTCCTAATT
>CAMWOK010000384.1 GCA_947175845.1 uncultured Lachnospiraceae bacterium
TTTTTCCAGAAAATCTTTTTTATTTTCCCCTTGACATTTCACCAAATTGCTTTTCTCTTGGGAATTTTGACAGTTCCTGAATGATTCGACATCAAAAAATCCCACACACTACATAATTGTAATGCATGGGACGTATCAACGCGGTTCCACCCTGCTTGCCTGCACAAAAACGAAAAACCAACACAGACTGATCCTCTGTCTGCACTGCTTTGTCACGGTTTTCTGACAGACCGCTTGTAGATTATAACGGAATCACCGGGCCGGATTGGGGCCGCTCCGAGGTAGTTTTCGGATATCTCCTGCAAGAGCGCTCTCAGCCCGCACGGCGCTCCTCTCTGGTGCATTATAATATCGTACTCGTCTCATCAACGTTTTGTGTTGTTTGGTTATTACTATATTATCCCTAAAATGCACAATTGTAAAGAGTTAATTTTTTCTTTTTTCAAATGCCCTGATACACGCCCCGTTTTTGGAGCGATCCAGTACGGCATGAAACACAGTGTCAAAATACTGCCCCATGCCCTCTTTTTCGAGCAGCTCGTTCCACCATGCGGCGATCAGCGTCGGGTCATTGCGGAACACGCCGCAGCCGTAAGCGCCCAGCACCAGGTTCTTTGCCCCCTGCTGTGCAAAAATGGCCAGCGCCAGCTTCATCCTGCGGCGCATGACGCGCTGTGCCTCCGCGGAATCCTCACCCTTTAACAGCACCTGCCCCATATTGACCGCAGGCAGCGTCAGCACGGACGCCTTGAAGGGCTCCTCCACCAGCTCAAACCACCCGTCCCTAAAAAATACGACATCCGGCGAATAGATTGCATGGTCTGTGTACATCATGGAACTCTGCGCGCGATTTTCCCTGTAATATTCCTCGTGGGCTGTCAGCGTTTTGTACAGTATGCCCGATGCCGCCAGGCTTTCCTCCTGTGCCATGGCGCCGTTGATAAAACCGCCGCCAGGGTTCTTGGCACTGGCAAAATTGAGCACGCCGATATGTTCTTTTCCCTCTTTGGCCAGCCTGCGGATGGCCTCCACGGTGGGGAGATTCTCCACGTGCACAGTGCATGCTGCTGCCTCATCAGATTCTCTGTACGTCTCGAGCAGTGTTTGCGCCTGCTGCGGCGTTATCAGTATACTGCCGCGCACGGATGCCTCCATGTCGGATCGGATCTCAATTTTCTTATCTTTATATTCATAGTATCCCTGTTCCATGATTGCGAGCGTCTGTCTCGCTGTCGCTTTTCTATCCATAGTTTCACCTCATTTCCCTGTCTTTTTATTCTCAGCGGTTCATTTCGTCAACGACCGCTTCGGGTTTGACTGTCATTTCCACCCAGGCGGGCGCAAAACCGCTTTTCAATGCGTTTCTGACCGACCGGATATTTGACCATGCGCTGCAGTAAAAGGGAATCTTATCCCGCGCAAGGGTTTCCATTGCCAGACTGCTTGTCAGCGATGAGGCGACGCCTCTTCTGCGGTACGCCGGAAGCACATCCACGCCAATCTGCCACATATCTGCGCAGTCCGCCGAACATCCCGCCAGGCCGATCAGTCTGCCCTCCTCATATGCCCCGACGCCGAGGACATCAAGCTCCTTTCGCTTCTCACACAAGGCGTTGCTCCATTCTGCACAATACAGTTCGGCGAAGTCCTCCTGGGTCAAAACCCGAAGCTCATACCCGCAGGGCAGCCGTTTTATCCGATTCACATCCGGGAGAAAGTACTCCGCCATAAAGCAAATCTTCTGCCCGTGCTCGTTCATCCTGCGCTCAAGCCAGTGCATGTTCGGCGTCTCAAAGCAGTGATAAAACGAAAACTTATCAAGATACGCCTTCACAATCTCCTGATATTCCTCCTTCGCGGACGCAACGATGTTATTTCCGTAGGAGACCAGGTTGCAGGCTATTGGCTCCACATAATACTTTCTTGCCAACGCGCCAATCTCCGAGCGGACAACCACATTCTCCGCTTTTAAAAAGTCCTCTTCCCTGCAGTTGATGTCCAATGCGGACTGCCGCATTGCTGCTCTCATAATATCCTGATTTGTAAACATAGCAACCTCTCCTGTAACTGCAGTACAACAAAAGCGCTGAGGGCTGCAGCCATGCTGCCGTCTCAACGCTTGTCTGCCAGATAATTTATTTGTTTTTCCCGCAGCACTTTTTATATTTCTTTCCGCTTCCGCACGGACAGGGATCGTTGGGATAAATCTTGTTCTCTTTGACTACTGTTGTCGAAGATTTCTGCTCCTTGTAGAGTGCCTTTTTCGTCTCCTCATCAAAGATTGTGTTCCACTCCTCAAGGTTGTACAGCCAGTCAGCCTCCGCCGCCACCATGTTCTTGTACAAAAGCTGCTTGTCAAATCCAAGGCTCACCTCGGTGTCCTCATTCATCTCCTCGATGGGATTTGCAGTTTTGAGACTCTCATTGATCCCGTCGAGAAAGCCCGTCATCGTCATGATGTCCACGTTGTATTTTTCCGCAAGCCCTCTTACCGTCCCGCGCACTTCCTCGTCCGGGCTGGTCAGGAGCTGCTGATAGATCTCCTTCTCTTTCTGAAAATAGTCGATCCAGAGCTTCTGGAGTGTGTTTTTGTCCGTCTGCTCATTGTAAGCCATCCCTCTCCACTGGTCTAATAATGTCTTTTCCTCTGCCATGATATTACATCCTTTCGTCTTTATCTCTTATTTTCACACCGCGGCTGCGGCATAACTGTCACCATAACCCTGTCCTGAATCATGCTTTCACGAAATGCGCAGTTTTGCACATCCAAGCCCCGGGACAACAGCCATACTTGCGCATCAATCCCCCCGGAACACACGCATTCGCATACAGACAGTAACAGTATATACTAAAC
>CAMWOK010000385.1 GCA_947175845.1 uncultured Lachnospiraceae bacterium
GAAGTACTCCAACGCGAATATCCTCTCACAGGCAGGACAGTCCATGCTCGCACAGGGCAACCAGTCCAACCAGGGCGTACTCAGTCTGCTTGGTTAATTGATTATCGTGTCGGACACCCGTCAGCTTTTGTTGACATTCTTCCTCGGGGTGTCCGTGTACATAAAAAAGAAGAAGTCGGTTTTCAGCCGACTTCTTCTTTTTTGACAAATTTATCTCAATTGTGTTAGACTGAAAGCAGATCAGACTGGCAGCAGGACATACTTAACAAGAAAAAAGTGCCAGGCGTGAAAGAGTTGCACATTGGGGAGAAGATCATTGTGGAGGCAGTTGTGTAGTTTTGACTGCCCATCGTATTGTTGAAAAAAGGAGTTGCCGCAAAATAAACCCAGGGCAGCTCCTTTTCAATATCATTTTCAGTGCAATAACTTACAGCTTATTGTCAAACATCTTCTTGTCAAATTCCGGATTGAAATAATAAAAATTCTTCGAGTCCAGCTTTTCCTTCGTCATCTCGATCGCCTCGCCGAAACGGTTGAAATGGACGATCTCGCGCGCCCGAAGGAATTTCAGCGGTGCCCTGACATCGGGATCATCGATGACGCGCAGCAAATTCTCATACACAGTGCGCGCCTTCTGCTCGGCGGCAAGATCCTCGTACAGGTCCGCGAACGCGTCGCCCTTTGACTGGAATTCCAGTGATGTGAAGGGAACGCCTCCCGCCGCCTGCGGCCACAGGCCGGCAGTGTGGTCGATATAGTAAGCGTCAAAACCGGCTGTCTTTGCCTGCTCCGGTGTCAGGTTCCTGGTCAGCTGGTACACAATGGCACAGATGATCTCCATGTGGTTGATCTCCTCCGTGCCGATGTCGGTCAGCAGGCCGCCCACTTTTTTTACCGGCATCGAATAGCGCTGTGCCAGATAGCGCATGGACGCGGAGAGCTCGCCGTCCGGGCCTCCGTACTGGCTGATGATCAGCTGTGCCGTCTTCGGGCAGGTCTTTTTAATCTTTACAGGATATTGCAATCGTTTCTCATAAGCCCACATTAGATCAGTCCTCCTTCCCAGGGCATCGGTCCCTCGCCCCATTCATATTTGTCAGATTCCGGTTTTCCGGTAACGACCGACAGCTGTGTCAGTGCATTGTACTTTGCAGCGTAGTCGGCAAGCGTGTCCAGGCGCTTTTGCAGCAGTTCCCGCATCAGCTTGATACCGTGCTGACAGTCAGGGTGCGTGTCGAGATAGAGCGTCAGGTCGTTGACCGCAAAGCCGATCATGGCGATCTCGTTCATCGCCTTCTCGCGTTCTGACAGTTTTGACGCGGCTGCCTTGTCACAGAAGGGACATGGAATATCCTCTGCGGCGTAGAAGTTCATGTTGAGACACGGGAATATCGTACCGTTATATAAAGCGGAGTTCAGCTCGTAAGGCTCGCACCACTCCTGGATCGGAAACGAACCCATGGCAAGTGACTCCGGAGTACATGTGCAATTGTTCATAAAAATCCTCCATTCCTGTCAAAGTCTGCAGATCTGTGTCACACACAAATCTGTCGTGACGGACTCCCATTCCTGAAAGTGCAAAATGAATCAGTTACATGAATTATTTTTTGAAAAAGACCGCATAATATACTGGTTCATATTGGGAAAATTTATTTGGAGAAACACTTGCAAAAAACATTAAAAACTGATATACATTACTTATACACAGAAAATTGGGAGGATACACAGAAATGTACAGAGCAGGAATTGATCTAGGCGGAACCAATATCAAGGCAGGGATCGTAGACGAAAATCAGAAAATCATAGCGCAGACATCAGCGCCGACAGGGGCAGAGCGCTCAGCGGAGGAAGTCATTGCGGACATGGCAGGACTTGTAAAGAGTCTGATGGAGGAGCTTGGGATAGACGAGAGTGCGCTTGCGGGCATCGGTGTCGGCTGTCCTGGTCTTGTGGACGCAGATGCAGGCGTTGTGCGATATTCCAACAATATCAGCTGGGAGAATGTGGCGCTCGTGCAGGAGTTCGGAAAGTATTTCTCCTGTGAGATCCGTATATCCAACGATGCAAACTGCGCAGCGCTGGGAGAAGTGAAAGCAGGAGCTGCAAAGGACGTGTCGAACGCGATCCTGCTCACACTCGGGACAGGTGTCGGCGGCGGTATTATCCTGAATGGAAAAGTCTTTGAGGGAAGTAATGCAGGAGGAGCAGAACTCGGACATATCAGCATGATCATGGGCGGTGAGCCCTGCACCTGCGGCAGACGCGGCTGTGTGGAGGCGTATGCATCTGCCACGGCACTGATCCGCGATGCCAAGCGGGCAGCCGCTGCAGACAAAAAATCACTGATGAATGAGATGTGCGGCGGGAAAATAGAGAATATGAACGGAAAGATCCCGTTTGATGCGGCGCTCGAGGGCGATGAGACGGCGAAAGAGGTCGTGGAGAATTATTATACATACCTTGCCGAAGCCATCGCGAACTATGTCAACATCTTCCGCCCTGACGTTGTGCTGCTGTCGGGTGGTATCTGTAACCAGGGAAGCCGTCTGACCAAGCCGGTGGAGGAACATTTAAGTTTTCTGTGCTTTGGCGGTGACAGGGCATTTGTTCCGCCGGTGCGGTGCGCGATCCTCGGTAATGACGCCGGTATCATCGGAGCTTCAAACCTTATATAGTATATTGTTGATCGAGCAGGAGGACACTTTTCCTGCCCGTCGCGTGGCCTGTGTACCGCCTTAGAGCACGGAATATTTCCGCAGCGGAATATTTTTGCTGCACAGGTCTGCACATCAAAAAGCCGTGGGTATCTGACAGATTTTCCCACGGCTTTGTATATGTGTTCATGATT
>CAMWOK010000386.1 GCA_947175845.1 uncultured Lachnospiraceae bacterium
CACTTAGGAGAATCAGGCACATGGGTGGTGTTCCATGTGCCTGATTCTCCTAAGTGCGGTGCTGACCGGATTTAACCTGTACGGAAAGCTGGTCAAGTGGGGCGGCGCCGGCGCGCTGGTTCCGATCACCGGTTTTGCGAACTCGGTGGTGGCTTCCGCGATCGAGTACAAGACAGAGGGGCAGGTGTACGGTATCGGCTGCAAGATTTTCACGATTGCGGGACCTGTGATTCTCTATGGGATAGTCACAAGCTGGGCGCTTGGGCTGGTGTACTGGATTGGGAAAGTCATGGGGATTTTGTGAGGCGTTCCATGTCGACCATCCGGACATACCGCCGCAGCGCGTACTCCCCGTCGTGCGCCTCGCCGGGAAAGTAGGCGGACATATTTCCGGCGGTGGTTATCCGCGTGACGCCGCAGCGCGCAAAGAGTGTGGCGTAGGTGTCACGCTCGGCGGGATCGCAGATGAGCCCTGCTGTCTGCAGAAGCCCTTTTTTGCGGCGGAGTACGGGCACAATCTGTTCTCTTGGCAGGCGCTTGACAAGCACGCTGCACATCATGGGGGAGAGCTCAAGTTCGCTGTCGCGGCACACGGTGAGGCTGCAGCCGGCTTTGCGGTACTCGTCCGCGGTGCTCTGCGGCGCGCCGATGAGCTGTTCCAGATACTGGGTGTGGTGCATCAGTGTCAAATAGGCGCGCTCGCCGACTGTGCCGCTGCGGTGCGCCAAGACGGCGGCCTCGAGCAGGGGAAGAAAGGATTCGCAGAATCGGTGAAGATCCGCTTCGTCCTCTGTGTTGAGATAAATGGTCTGGCAGGAGCTGCACAGAAGCTGCCTGGTCGCGGCGATGTGCTCTGCAAGTGCGGTAAGCTCCGCCGTGATGCGGTTCAGCGCCTGGGCGTTGGCGAGATAGCAGAAGCCTAGTTTGTGTCCCCACTCTATCAGTTTTGCACCGGTGGGCGCGAGGGAGCGGACGGCCGAGACAGCGGCTTCGCCGCCCCACACGGAGATGCCGTCCGCGAGCGCTGCCATGCGCTGCATCGCGTGGATGTCGGTCGAGGGCGTGTCGAAGACTGTGATGTAGTCTGCGAGTGCGGGCTCTATGGCGATGAGCCGGGAGATAACGGCAAGTGAGAGTCCGCTGTCCGCCTGCGGAAGTTTCAGGATGTTGATGTTGCCGGTGAGCAGTCCCTCCGCAAGGCCATAGGCAGGCAGTCCGTCCATATTTCCCGCCGCTATGTGAAAGAGCACGCCGAGCGGCATCATCCTGCTGCGGATTGCGGGCTGTCTGTCCGAAAGTACTATATTATCACAGGACGATGTGCAGCACAGCTCGGTCTGCAGCTTCCATTCCAGATTTTCGCGGGAGAGCATGGCGGCGGCAAGCAGTTTGTAGCGTCTGGGCTCATCGGATGAAAGGGAGGCGAGAAGTGCGTCGTGCGCTCCGCTGGCAATTTCTTTCCCGAGTGCGTCGATTGCGGCAATCACGGTCTCTGCGTCGAGCGTCTTTTCGGCGAGCGTGTGGTTAATGTGCGATTCCAGTTCGGTTAAAATGCGGTCCTGCGCGGCGTGGTCGTAAAATGCGCCTCTGTATAAAATCATTGGACGGATCCTCCTTTCAGCAAATCGGCGGCACCGGCGGCACAGGTCTTTATCTCCGAGGGGGCGACGCGGCCGATGATTTCAAGAAAGGGCGTCTGGATGCCGCAGCCGCATGAACTGCTGGGATGTAGGACGCCCAGGTCGTCCGTCATGACGGAGAGGACGGGGGTGGCGCAGACCATGGGCGTGATGAGGTTCACAAGGCCGACGGTTCCCTCCGGCACAGGCTGCAGGGTATCGACGTCGCGAATCACGACACGGCTGTAGGCCGGCACATGAAAGTGGTGGTTTGGGCAGTCGCAGTAGAGTATCGGGTGTTCCACCGCACCAAAAAATTCTATGATATCCTGGTCGCCTATGCCGAAGACTTTTTTTGCCAGCCGATAGAAGGACTCCTTGTCCGCCTGCTCTGCGCAGAACTGCTTCCAGCCGCCGCCGAGCATGATTTTGGAACCTTTTTTCAGGCGGATATGGAGGCCCTGTTCCTCCATCATCTGCATCAGAAAGAACGTGTAGGACGGAAAGCCCATAAAGCGCACTGGAAAGAAAGCGCTGTCGAGCTTTTTGAGCGCGGAGAGGATGCCTTCAAAATCGGGTGAGTACGCTCCGTCCTGGTATTTCAGGATGTATCTGCGGCTGAGGGCGGGGGCGAACAGGGTCGCGCCGAACGCGGTTTTGGTGACAGCGGTGCGGTTGCTGCGGTGCGGCTTGTAGCCCATGATGAGATAGTGGCAGGGAACGGGCGAGAACAGCCCGCGCCTGTACATAATTTTGCAGGACATGACGAGCGCGCAGAGCAGCCCGCCGATGTCAAAGCCAATCTCGCTGTAATTTCCGCTGGTGCCGGAGGAGGTCGCGCGAATCAGCGCCGGCGCCGATCGCAGGCGGTGCCGTTTGAACAGCAGTGTCGGCAGGCAGGGCAGGCGCGCGATGTCCTGGATGGCATGAAAGGAGTCTGCGCGGACGCCCAGCTGTGCTGCAATGGTATGATATTCGAGACAGTGCGCGCAGTGGTAGCTGAAATTTTCGCGGACTGCGCGGACAAATGCACTGTCGGTCTGTGTGTCGTAGGGATTTTTTACGAAAAAAAGCCGGCGTCGGTATTTCATGGGTTCCTCCTTCGGACGGTCTGTATGGATTCTGGACGGTTCTTTTTTTATTATAGCGCAAAGTGTGCGGGGTGACAAGGAACGGGCTGGCACAAAATGCGATTGCGCATGATGCGGGTTCACGGTATACTATGGTT
>CAMWOK010000387.1 GCA_947175845.1 uncultured Lachnospiraceae bacterium
GCTTCAGACAGTCGTTGGGTATCTCAAGTTGAAATATAAAGGGCACAGTGTGGAGGACGATGCGTATCTGGATAAATGGTTTACCAAATTAGGACAGTTGTCGGGTTTTTTTCCGGTGGATTACCAGTATTTGGAACGGTTTTCGAAATTAATTCTCAGTTCGGGTACAAATGCGGATCTTCTTGCAATGTGGCATTTGAATATGGAGGATTTTATTATCGAGGAATTTGCCCCAAATGTAAATTTGACATTTCTGTTTCGGTTGGAACCGTGGCTTGCGCCGAGCAGGCCATGGTCGGCAGCACTGGCGGGAAAGAGAATTTTGGTGATTCATCCGTTTGAGCGGACAATACAGGAGCAGTACGCAAAGCGCGAATTGCTCTTTCCAAATTCCGGGATTCTTCCAGCGTTTGAATTGAAAACATTGAAGGCTGTGCAGACACTTTGCGGCGAGAAGGATGAGCGTTTTGGGACATGGTTTGACGCGCTTGAGCATATGTATAAGCAGGCGCTTGATATTGACTTTGATGTTGCCATTATAGGGTGCGGGGCATATGGGATGCCGCTGGCATCAAAATTGAAAGATGCAGGAAAACAGGCTATTCACTTAGGCGGTGCCACGCAACTATTATTTGGTATCAAAGGGCATCGGTGGGAGGAGAATTATCCTACGAAGATTGCAACCTTTTTTAATGATGCGTGGACAAGGCCGCTTGTCCAGGAGACGCCCCGCAACGCAGACACAGTGGAAAAGGGATGCTATTGGTGATATAGGAGGAGAAGCACAGAATGTCAGAACTGTTGGTGACAATTCTCACACCCTGTTTTAACAGCGCAAAAACGATAGAAAAAACACTAGAATGCGTCGAAAAACAGACTTACACAAATATTGAATATATAATAATAGATGGCGGGTCCACAGACGATACCTTAAAAATCATCAACTGCCACAGGGAAAAACTTCCCCGACGCTTTACACTGATATCAGAAAAGGACAGCGGTATCTATGATGCGATGAACAAAGGTATAAACCTCGCTAGCGGAGAACTGATTGGCATTGTGAACAGCGATGACTGGTACGAACCAGACACAGTCGAGCAGGTTATAGCGCATTACAATCGTGAAAAGTATCAGGTGATATATGGAATGCAGAGGACCTATGCGGACGGCAGGGAAAAATCAACGTTTATTTACCATCATGCGTTTCTGCCTGAGCAGATGATAACCCATCCTACCTGTTTTGTGACAAAGGCTGCGTACGAAGAGTTTGGTGTATTTGATCTGAGATACCGTTCGTCTGCCGATCTGGAGCTGATGCTGCGTTTTTATGACACAAAAAAAGTGACATTTACGCCCGTCATGCGCGTGCTGTCAAATTTTCGGCTCGGCGGAATGTCAAGTAGTCAGAAAGGTGTGCGCGAGAGTGCAAAAATTCGATATGAACGGGGCTATCTGTCGAAAAAGAGGTATTGTTTTATTCTCTTAAAGAGTCATCTTTATGAATGGCTTCATGGGTAAGGCATCATGCCATTTTAATCCACTAATGTGTTCGGAATGGAGAATGATTTGAAAATAGGAATTATATCACTCAACATAGAAGCAAAAAGTTTAAGCCGATATTACAACTCACAGGCTGAAGGACTTGCCAAGGCATTGGTGCAGCAGGGGCATGATGTACTGGTGTATCATCTGATACCGGATTTGCAGCAGAATTCTGAAAAACATACTACAAGAGACGGGCTCCGTGTGGAATACTGCAGATGCAGACATGTCGGCAAGCATGCACTGCCCGATTACAGCAAGCTGGACAAGTTAAGGGACTGCTATATCACGGCTTCGGACAACTATATTGCATTTCGCAGTTTTTATAAATGGTGTGGGAGAAATGGCATTTTCTGCCTCCCCTACATCGGAGTGGTGCAAAGCAACAATTCGTCTGCGCTGAAAAAAAGAATTGTCGATATTCTTTGTAATAACGTGCAGTATTATAGGAAAATACCAACTGTGGTAAAGACGCCCGCGCTTGCACAATATTTGAAAAAGATGGGAGCGGGGGACAATATAAGTGTTGTACCGGTAGGGCTTGACACAGAACTATTACAAAAGGATTATGCGGATTACAAAGTAACAGACCTGAAAAAAGCCTGGGGCTATGAGGAAACACACAGGGTCATACTGTTTGTGGGCCGCATGACAGCGGAAAAGCAGCCACTTAAAATGATAGAGATCTTTGAGAAGATATACAGACATGACAACCAATTCCGTCTGCTTATGGTAGGGCAGGGAGAACTGTCCGAAGCCGTGGAGGCTGCAGTCAATCGCAGCGGATTGAACAGTGCAACAGCGATACACAAAAAAGTTCCGAACGAAAGAATGTGGGAGCTTTACTGTCTGTCGGAATGCTATGTAAATCTGAATACGCACGAGATTTTTGGCATGGCAATTCTCGAAGCGATGTATTATGAAAGCACAGTGATAGCGCTTGACGCACCAGGACCTTCGTTTATAATTGAAAATGGAATATCCGGTTTTGTCTGTGATTCTGAAGAAGTGCTCCTTAAAAAGATATTGGAAACAGAGCGCCATAAAACTGGTACACATGCAAAACAGCGCGTCTCAGAGCATTTTGTCTGGGAAAAATCGGCAGGTAAAATGCTGGAAATAGTTGATTCGTATATGAAAAGTCTGTCGTAATTTACAGTGAAATCTATGAATTCCGGAATTTTGTGGAGGGGCGATAATGATAAAAAGGGTGCTTGAAATAATAGATGAGCAGGGACTGACAGGATTGATTAAGACAATGTATAAGAGAACCCTGCCGTTCCGCAATAAAGTCAGGTGGGGAG
>CAMWOK010000388.1 GCA_947175845.1 uncultured Lachnospiraceae bacterium
ATTGATAAGGTAAAATCTTTCGTTAACGATATCACAAAGTTCGATTATGATTTTGACCTTGTTTCAGGCAGATACGTTATTGATGCAAAGTCAATCATGGGTATCTTCAGCTTAGACCTGTCTAAGCCGATCGATCTGAATATTCACGCTGAGAATGGAATCGATGAGGTTATGGATATCTTAAAGCCTTATATCGTATAATCCTGGCTCAGCGGCGGTACATACTGATGTCCTGCCCGCAGCGGCTTGTGTCATCAGACGCCTGAACAGTAAGACGAGTTGAACATTTACCGGGTACTTTCACGTACCCGGTTTTGTTTTATGCGCTCTCACTGATAGACAATCTCCATCACTTCCGCCGTATCCAGCGCAGTCCGCACAAGCTCGTCAATCTTTTCATCAAGATTTCTCTCATGAATCCGTATCACATTGAGGTTGGGTTTTGTGACCGGATGCTTTGCCACAAAGATGGTACAGCAGTCCTCGTAGGGCTGGATTGACGTCTCATATGTATCAATCTTCTCAGAGACTTCTATGATCTCCTGCTTGTCAAAGCCAATCAGCGGTCTGTAGACCGGCATGGTGCACACATCGTTTGTCGCCATCAGGGACTGCATGGTCTGGGAAGCCACCTGGCCGATGCTCTCGCCTGTGATCAGTCCCAAACAACCGCTGTTCTTTGCGATCTCCTCCGCGATGCGCATCATGTAACGGCGCATGATGATCGTGAGCTCATCGTGCGGACACTGGTCATAGATATAGAGCTGTATGTCTGTAAAATTGATGATGTGCAGCTGTATCGGACCGCTGTATCGCGAGACTATGCGCGCAAGATCAATCACTTTCTGCGTCGCGCGCTCGCTGGTGTAAGGCGGCGCATTGAAGTACACCGCGTCAATCTTTACGCCGCGCTTTGATATCATGTAGCCCGCCACCGGGGAGTCAATTCCGCCCGACAGGAGCAGCATTCCCTTCCCGTTCGTCCCGACCGGCAGACCGCCCGGTCCTGGAATGACAGTCGAGTAGATGTATATTTTTTCGCGCACCTCGACGCGCAGCATCACATCTGGTCTGTGCACGTCAACGTGAAGCCCCGGATATGCATTGAGCAGGGCCTCACCGATGTCACAGTTGATCTCCATAGAATTTTTGGGGTAATTTTTCCGCGCTCTGCGCGCCTCGACCTTGAATGTAAAATTCTTGTCGGGGTACACCCTGTCAATATATTCAACCACATCCGCGCACAGTTTTTCAAACCCTTCGTCCTCCACATGGACGACCGGGCAGATGCCTGTGACGCCAAACACGGTCTTTAGGTTTTCTACAGTCTCCTCGTAATCAAAGTCGGAGAGGGCGTTGACGTAGATTCTCCCCTGCGACTTTGTCACCTCGAAGGCCCCCTCGCAACGCTTCAGTGCGTACCGGATCTGCTCGCACAGTCTGTCCTCGAACAGATAGCGGTTTTTTCCCTTCACGCCGATCTCCGCGTACTTTATTAAAAATGATTTGTACATGCTTTCCTCCACGATGTCATCTGGCGACATCTCCTATTCGTGTGGAGAATGCCCTTTTGTGGCATTCTCCAATGTTCTTTCCATACAAACTCCCATTTGTTTTGGGCTGTTTGGCGTGTATCTTCTATCATGCAGCCGGCACTTTATTTTCTGGTGTATTTTCTGAGCGCCGGAATCAGCTCGTTGAGGCATTTTATGGTGTAGTCGATCTCCGCCTCCGTCGTGTACAGGCTGAAACTGAACCGCAGCGTCGCGTCAAGATACTGTTTCTCGACTCCGAGAGCCTTGAGCGTCGCCGACACGGACGGTTTGTTGGACGAGCACGCACTGCCGGCTGAGACATAGATTCCCTTGTCCTCAAGCGCGTGCAGCATCACCTCGCTGCGGACTCCCTGAATGGAGACACTCACCACATGCGGCGCGCCATCCCGCCCGACAGGACCGTTGATGCGGATGCCGTCAATGGCGCGCACGCCATTCACAAAGCGTTCCCTGATATTGTATAAGTACTCGACCTTTGCGTCGAAGTCCGCAAAGATTTCCTCGACTGCCCGCGCCATGCCCGCAATTCCCGGAACATTCTCCGTGCCGGAGCGCATTCCCTTCTGCTGACCGCCGCCAAATATAATCGGCCGCACTTTCGCCTTCTCACTGATGTACAAAAATCCGACACCTTTGGGACCGTGAATCTTGTGCGCGCTGACAGACAGCAGGTCTATGTGCATCCGCTTCGGGTAAATTTTAAATTTGCCAAAGCCCTGCACTGCGTCCACATGAAACAGCGTGTTTGGATTCATGCGCTTGATCAGCTCACCCGCCTGCTCGATCGGCTGCACGGAACCCACCTCATTATTGGTATGCATGATCGATACCAGAATCGTGTTTTTGGTCATCGCCCGCTCGAGATCGGCAAGCGCGATCACACCCCTGGCATCCACGGGAAGGTAGGTCACTGCAAAGCCCTGCTCCTCGAGATACGCGCAGGTCTGCAGCACTGCCGGGTGTTCGATGCGCGTCGTTATAATATGCCGCCCGGCTCTGTAGTTCGCATACGCGCCGCCGATCAGCGCGATATTGTCCGACTCTGTTCCGCCCGATGTAAAAAGTATTTCCTTTTCCTGTACTTTCATGCATTTTGCGATGACTTCTTTTGCGTAGCGCACGTACTTTTCGCTCTCCACTCCTTTTTTGTGCATACTCGAGGGATTTCCGTACTCCTCGCACATGAGCTGTGTCATGAGCGCAGCGACCTCCGGCAGGCATCTGGTGGTCGCCGAATTGTCAAGATAAACTTCCATCATATTCACACCTTCAAACGTATTTTA
>CAMWOK010000389.1 GCA_947175845.1 uncultured Lachnospiraceae bacterium
TCCAGCTATTCTTTCCTACCACTGACCGATAATCATATATTATCATTCACCAACAACCGCAACGCTTCATCCAGTTTCTTTCGCAGCATATGCTCCTCATTGCACACAGATTCATATAACGCATCAAGCGCACACACGTAGTCCTGCCAATTTTCATGATACAAATCCATCCATTTGCTCAGATCATCTACTGTCAGCGGATTCAAATGGGCAAGTGATACAGTATAGGAAATAGGCGTTTTTGTTTCATCTGAAACATGTTCAAGCATCACATGGTTTTTGTCACGATACGACGACAAAGGCTTACGCCTGACGATTTCCGTGCATACTATCTCTGAATAAATCCATGGCGAATACGTTTTATTCATTTCATAGTTATCACACACCGGCACAGAACGTTCTGTGTTGAGCACGATGACTGCCTCGACCTTATCTATCATCTTTTGCAGCGCAATGGACAGCATGACGTTCACATGCTCCGATACCTTTTTACAGCTTTCATGACAGTACACAATTTCATAGCCCTCCGCGTCCATCCGTCGTTTGTCACTCAGCCTGTCATTCATTTCCCTTAACAGCTCGTCTGCATATCCCCACACGTTGGCATCTATAAAACACCTTAATCCAAATATCTGGTGCAGCCATCCTGCCAGTGCACATGCGAGGGTCTTATCATCATGCGAATGTGAGATAAAGATATCTGCCTGTACCTGTGGAAACCATTCATTCTGAATCTTTGTACCGTCCAGCTCCTTTTCACTCACATAGCATTTCAAGTCCGTTTCATAAGCTGCTTTTTGTTCATTCAGGTGGTTTTCTCCCACTGTGACACATTTGTCATATCCCCCTGCCGCTTTCCAAATATCTGTGTCCTCTTCCAGAGACAGATTAAACCCCATGTACATATCTCGTCCTCCTGACAGATGCCTATTCGTCTATCGTATCCAATAACCGCTTTGCCATCAGCCGATGATTGACATTGTAAAACAAACTCTCATTTAACGACATATTCCACGGATTTAAGTCTGACCAGTTCCCTGTCTCGAGTCTTTGATGCGCACACTCACTCGAGCGTCCCCCCACTGTACCTACCAGTGCCACGGGAATGCCCGCGCGCTTTGCCAGCTCAATCTCAATGTCAACTCCAGGCTGTGCCTTGTTATTTTTTCCGCCCAGACAGATCAGCATCTCGGCTTTTTCCTTGCAGATCATGTTTTCCCGCATCTCCTGCAGGCCGTCCGCCAGCTTCAGCGTACAGTTCTCCTGCAGCTCATCCACGTCATACCCTCCAATATATCCCCTGTCCATATGCATCTCGATCGCATAGTGCACATCTAAGGCGTACAGGCTTCCGATGTCAAATATCAGCTTCTGAAACGTGGGATGCGCCCCAAAAACCAGCGTGTATCCCCTCCGAATAATCTCCTTGGTGTACAGCACCAGCGCTTCCAGCAGGGAATTGTTGTATATCTCGTTGCAGTCGGGAAACGCCCCCGATATGATGATCCGCTTATTTTGCTGTTTGTTCTTCCTGCCGGATACATTCTCAAGATTTATCAAATAATCGTCGTAGTTCTCCTGTATTATTTTGCTGTCGCCAAGCTGGTTGTCGCGGCAGCCATGCGTGGACAGCAGAAACAGCTTGTCATTTCTCTGATAGACCTCCTGCTCCCTGATTCTGTCAATGAATCTTTTAATGTCCTCCTCCTGGGGATTTCGCCCAAAACACTGGACATAGTTTCGCCGGATACCGTCGTTGTACAGGTCTCTCGTCTTTTCCCTGTACTCGATCTCGTAGGCCAGCGCAGCGCTTCTGTCCTGCCTGAACACCAGTTTATTACTGGTGCACACATTGTTCAAATACTCCACGTAGGTGTAGACCTGATTGGACGAGTTCATAATCAGCTCAAAACATTTCTCTTCCACTTCATTTGCTATCTCCTCCAGCCTGTCAGCCTGGTCAAACTCGCCGCTTTCGTAGCGCAACATCGGCGCGTCGCCCGGAAGAATCTCGAATTTCGTATAGTCGGCATCATCGATCTGTATCCACAGAACCGGAATATTATGTATCAACGCATAGCACAATTCTTTCATGACATAGCAGGAGTCCTTTGCCTGCTCTGTCTGCAGGAAGATCAGGACATCACTCTGTTCCAGATTCCTGTCGATATCCTGCTGCGCATCGTCCCCGACAGCGACGTTGACCACATCTCTGTACACATTCCTCTCCCGCGTCAGACGACTCAGCTCGTCCGAGAGCTGCTTTGCGATATGCTCCCCGTCGCTCCTGCGGTGGCTGAGAAAATACAGAACCTCGTCGCGGTAGAGCGGCGACAGGGTCTGCGCGATAATCTTTCTGGCAAAGAGCTGTGCGATCGCCCTCATATTGTTTTTCAGCGGATTTCTGTTCTCCATGCGGCTTGGGATATCATAACTCTGCTTTTTTACCACCGGCTCCGGCGGCATCCTGTACTCCGCCTTCATCGCGATCGACCATACCCGGCACTCCGCGTCACTGTATTTGCGTAGTAGTTTTATTAGGGACTCGTCGTACTCCTCCTTCTCGGAGATAAAAAAGACCAGAATGTCATCCCGATCTGCCTCCTGCGCCAGCAGCTGGCGGATATGAACCGGCCTTGAAATATACTGCACGTTCGTCATATAGGACTCAAGTATCGCCCTGCATTCCTGAAAAAACACACCCGCCTCCACCGTATCCGTCATTGTAAGCTCCGGTGTACAAAAAATAATGTTCATTTGTGATCCTCCAAAAATTCTGTGTGATCCTGACATTTTGCCTCCGAGCCATGGATATCATAAATAG
>CAMWOK010000390.1 GCA_947175845.1 uncultured Lachnospiraceae bacterium
CGTCCGGCAACGGGAGCGACCCGGAATCGCTGGCGCTGCGCAACGTCACGTGGGAGCTGCTGGGGGCGCTGTTCGCCGTCAAATGGTGCGAGGTCAACGGGTACGCCGCGGTGAAAATATGTTATGACTATATGGGAATCGAGATGTGGGCGACCGGGGGATGGAAGACAAACAACAGTTTGACTCAGAAGTATGCAGCGTTTATGCGGGAGCGCGCAGGCAGGATGCACATCTCATTTCAGAAGATTGCGGCGCATACAGGAGACAAGTACAACGAGGAGGCGGACAGGCTGGCAAAGGCCGCCCTGGTTGCGGGAGACGGCATTCCCGAAATCAGAAAAGAGTGAGATGAGCGCACCGCGCAAATCAGGATGAAAGGGAATGGGCGATATGGAGAATGTATTGGAGCTCTTTAGCGAGGGGACGCAGAGATGGTTTCGCGGCGCGCTCGGGGAGCCGACTTTGGTGCAGAGAGAGGCGTGGCCGCACATTGCGGCAGGCCGTCATGTGCTGGTATCGGCGCCCACGGGAACGGGAAAAACCCTCTCTGCGTTTCTCGTTTTTCTCGACCGCATGAAGCTGCAGGCGCAGGCGGGGACTTTGAAGGAGGAACTGCAGCTGATATATGTCTCTCCGCTGAAATCTCTGGCGGCGGACATCCGCGAGAATCTCAGGCGCCCCCTGGATGGAATCGGTATGGGGATCGGGGCGCAGCACATGGAGATCACCGTCGGCATCCGCACGGGTGACACGCCGCAGCGGGAGCGGCAACAGATGGTAAGAAAGCCGCCGCACATACTGATTATCACACCGGAGTCCCTCTATCTGATGCTGACGAGCAAGACCGGACAGAATGTGCTGGCGACGGCAAAGAGTGTCATTGTGGACGAGCTTCACGCCCTGATCGACACAAAGCGGGGAGCGCACTTAATGCTGTCGCTGGCGCGTCTGGATTATCTGTGTGGAGAACCCCTGCAGCGGATTGGACTGTCCGCGACGATTGCACCGCTCGCGGCGGCGGCCGCGTACCTTGCGCCGGAGGAGGCTGTGATCGCGGCGCCTGCGATGAAAAAGCAAGTCCGCCTCGATATCCTGGGGCCTTACGCGGACGCGGTCAGGGGCAGGAGAAAGGACCCTGTGTGGGAGGAGCTGGGGGCGCTTGTGTTCCAGTACTGCCAGGGAAGCCGCAGCGTGATCGCGTTTGTGGAGGGCAGGCGGTATGCGGAGAAGCTCGCATATTACGTGAATCAGCTCGGGGGCGAAAACTTTGCGCGGGTGCATCATGGCAGCCTGTCGAAGGAACAGCGCATGGAGACGGAGGAGGCGCTGCGCGACGGGAAGCTGCGCCTGCTATGTGCAACCTCCTCTATGGAGCTGGGCATCGACGTCGGCGAGATTGACCAGGTGCTGCAGGTCGGCTGTCCGCGCACGGTCTCAAGCACCATGCAGCGTCTCGGGCGCGCAGGCCACAATCCGGGGCGGACAAGTGTCATGTATCTCTTTCCCAGAACAGCGGCGGAATGCGTGTCCTGCGGCATGACAGCGCAGCTTGCGCGGGAGGGCGGCGTCGAGCAGATCAACCCTCCGGTGCAGTGTCTTGACGTGCTCGCACAGCACCTTGTATCTATGGCGGCATTTCGGAGCTATGCGCTCGATGAGGTGATGCAAATCCTGCCGCGCGCATGGAATTTTAGAGGGGTCACAAGGGAGGACGTAAAGTCGGTGCTCGGTATGCTTGCGGGAGATTATGAGCATCAGCGCGACATCCCGGTGCGGCCGCGCATTCTGTACGACCGGATTCATGAGCGCGTGGAGGGGGACGGTTACAGCAGAATGCTTGCTGTCTCTGCGGGCGGCACAATTCCGGACAAGGGCTTATACACGGTGAAGACGGAGGATGGCGTGAAACTCGGGGAGGTTGACGAGGAGTTTGTCTATGAGTCACAGAAGGGGGACCGTTTTATTCTGGGTGCCTTTGCGTGGAAAATCACCAATATCAGCCGGGACATGGTGACGGTGGTGCAGGCTCCGGTCGAAGGGGCACGGCTCCCGTTCTGGAAGGGGGAGATCCGAGGGCGGGACAAGCGCACCGGCGAGGCGTTTGGTCGTATGCTCCACGCGCTCTGGCAGGCGCATGTGGACCGCTGTCTGCCCGAAGCGCTGCGGCGTATGGGACTGGATGAACCAGCCGTTTCGCTCGCGGCCGGCTATCTGGAACGGCAGATAAAGGCGGTGGGAGGGCTTCCGGATGACAGGACGATCATAGCAGAGCATTTCCGGGACTCATCCGGGAACAGCCAGCTGATGTTTCACTCTGTGTTCGGCAGGCGCATCAATGCGCCGCTTTCCATGCTTGCAGCGCAGGCGGAGCGGGAACAGCGCGGTATGGAGATTGGAAGCGTGGACGAGGAGGATGGTTTCCTGCTGTATTCTTATGGGAGCGGGCGTATTTCCGAGGGGATTTTGCAGGCGATCGATCCTGACACATGTGTCAGAAAATTGGAGATTCTGCTTCCGGCGACACCAGTTTTTAACATGGCGTTCCGCTACAACAGCGGCCGCGCACTGATGATGGGCGTGCGGAACAATGGTCGTCAGCCGCTCTGGCGCCAGCGTCTTAAAAGCGCGGAGCTTTTGGAACAGGTAGTGCGCGAACATGCGCATCCCCTGATACGGGAGACGCGGCGTGAGTGTATGCAGGAGCTGTGGGATGTCGAGGGCGTGCGCGAACTGTTGTGTGATATTCGCGCGGGCGTTGTGGCGGTGCGGGAGATCTACACAGAGATTCCTTCCCCGATGTCCCTCCCGCTGCAGTGGGCGCAG
>CAMWOK010000391.1 GCA_947175845.1 uncultured Lachnospiraceae bacterium
CGCTGCTTCTGCTCTCCCCCTTTATCCATCACAAAAATGACTCCCGGTAACCGGGAGTCATTTTAATATAGGATCTCGACATTTTCGATCTGATCGTCCCTGACATCAAACACCACAATGTTTTCAGGGGTTCTGTGATGTGCCATAAAATACCTGCCCTCAACCTCCGTTATGTAATAAGGCGTCCCGCCGGCCAGCCCGAATTGCGCATAGATGTCCTCATACTCCCCCTTCGCAAGCTTTTCGAGGCTGTCCGTCCTGATGATGGTCGCAGCGTCCTGGTTTTCCTGATTGTCCGTCGACACTGTTATATAGTAAAACCCGCCGATTTTCGTCAGCTGCACCATCCCTGCAATGCGGTCCGCGACATCGTACACTCCAAGAATGTCCAGTCCGTCACCGGCCTCGTTCACCGCGGCTGTGATAATCTTCTGGTTATTGTGTCCCGACACAAAGTAGATGCCGTCCTCTAAGATCGTGAATGAGCGCACATAGACGCCGTACAGTTCATCCAGCTTTAAAATTCTGTCCACATACAGCGGGTAAATACCGTTGGACTGTGGCTCTTTCGCCCTTTTGACCAGATACATCTCCCCGGTAATGGAACTCCATGCAAGAAACACCTGACGCTGTGCGTCGTACTGGACATAGTGCGGCCGCATCCCTATATTTTCCAGAGTCTGTGTGTGCACATATCCATCCGCAGTTTTCTGATATACCATGAGCCTGTTATTTTCCGTATCATCAACGACAAACATAGTACCATCCGATGCGATCGTGTGGGCATGGTGGACATCGTCTGTGAGTACCGACCACTGTCCTATCGGATCTGTGATATTGTCGTGATAGAGAACCTGATCATGATAGCAGTCTGCCAGAAAATATGTATCGTCAACTTTTGTGATGTATGTCGCTACATTTAAGGTATCATACGTGTTTTTCTGTCCGCACACTGCAGGTTCCTGCAGCATCCCCTCATACACCCTGTCCGCAGAACCGCTCTTTTCAGAAACAGGCTCCTTTTCTGCATTCTGTCCGGCTGCGTTACTGCCCAGAACCTCGTGCGTGCCTTCCTGATCCGTGCAGGCCGACAAAAACACAAACATCATCGCAAGGATCGCGCCCGCTGTATTCTTTTTTTTCATAAACCCACCCTCAGTTTCTTATCTTTTGTCTGCATTTCTATTCACTGCCGCTGTATGTCCATCATTATAGCACTTCTTTGCTGTCTGTTACAAGTCCCTGATTTCAAGGCATTTTTGCTATAATTCACTCTATTTTATTGTGCTTTTTGACGTCATTTGTGAACGAATTATGAACGTGTCGTAAATATAAAGTAAATATAAAATGAATAAACTTTTTAATTTGCTATTGACCTTTGCAAAAATTTATGTATAATTATCACTTGTAAGGCACAACAGGAATAACCAAACAACTTATGTATTCCTGAAAACAAGTTATGCACTACATAGTGCACGCGCAATTGCGCAAATGGAGGAGAAATATTATGAAGAAGAGAATTTTAACAACAGTTATGGCACTTACACTTGGCGCAGCAATGCTCACAGCATGCGGATCCAAGGCAGATGAGACAACCACAAACGAGACAGAAGTAGTTGATACAACAGTTCCTGCAGAGGAGACCGTAGCGCCTTCTACAGAGGAGATTGCTCCGGAGACAACTCCTGCAGAGACAGACAGCGCTGACACAGCTGCTACTGAGGAAGCTAACACTGACACAGCTGCTACTGAGGAAACTGGCACTGACACAGCTGCTACTGAGGAAACTGGCACTGAGGCTGCCACAACCGAGGCTGCTGCAAACTAATCCGTTTGAAATTTTCGCATAAAAAAGCGGGCAGGGATTTTCTCCCTGCCCGCTTTTTATGTATATAGGACATTCGTCAACGCTTTTTGCTGTCCGGAATCTGCCTTCCCTCATGGTCCATGTGATAGTTCTCCCTGTAGATGAGCTCCGACAGCGGCACAAACTGATACCCCTGTGCTTTCAATGTCGTTATCAGGGTATCGAGCGCCTCCGCAGTGTATTTTGCCCCGTTGTGGCAGAGTATGATGGAGCCGTTTCCCAGGTGTTCATTTTCTGTGACAGTCTTTACAATCGAATCCACACCGTAATCCTTCCAGTCAAGGCTGTCGACATCCCACTGAATCGGATAGTACTTGCACTTTTGTGCAACCTTGATAAGCTTAGCGTCATAATCGCCATACGGCGGCCGAAACAGAAACATGTCATATCCGGTCAGCTCTTTGACCTTGTCGTGCACCGTCATGAGCTCCTTCTCCTTTTCCGCATCGGACAGCTGGCTCATATTCTTGTGATTCTGGCTGTGATTTCCAAGGTCATGCCCCTCGGCAAGTATCATTTTCACATCATCCGGATAAGCTTCCACCCATCCGCCCGTCATAAAAAAGGTGACTTTGATATCGTGTTTTTTTAGCAGTTCCATAATCTTTCGGGTGTCTTCGTTTCCCCATGCCGCATCAAACGTCAACGCAATTTCAGGCGCATCCGTCTGCACACAGTAGATGGGCAGATCCCTTCTTCCCGCGTCAGAACTTGTGGGCAGAAATAAACCGCCCTCCCTGTATCGCACGCCCAAAAGGCCGGCAAGCACCAGCACTGCCGCCGCAAGCACCGTTGTCTTTCTCGAAATATTTACCTCACGCAGGTATGCGCTGATATCATGGATATATTGTATCAGCACGCCGCTTGTCTGTGAATCCTTGTCACTGTTGCTCCTGCCAAGCATAACTGTCCTCTTTAACACTTTTTATAATATATATTAAATCGGCTC
>CAMWOK010000392.1 GCA_947175845.1 uncultured Lachnospiraceae bacterium
GTTCCTGGCGGAGCGTTGCGACTTCCTCGAGCAGCCGGATCTCCTTCTTTTCCTTGTTGTTTTTTTCGATCGCCTTCTCGTTGACCAGATTTCTGACTGCGGGCGGTTTGTCGCTGAACTCCTCGGTAAAGTGGCTCTGTATCTGCATCACGGCAGCGTCGGGTATCGTGCTGTCTGAGAACACTTCCTTGATGATCTCGGCGGTGAGTGTAAATTCTTCCGGCTCTATGACCACCAGATCCTCCATGGCGGCTTCGTGCTCCTCCGCGAGGTCGTTCAGTTTTTCCTGGATGTCAATGAGCATGGCGTCACTGTCCTCTACGATCGGCGCGATGGCGGTCTTCACAATGCTGTTGAAGGTGTTGTGCTCCTCGGTCGCGGTGCGCTTTGCGCCGCATCCGAGCGCGGTCTCGATAAAGTCGCGGTGGGAATCCTTTGCGTCGCGGACATAGTACGTGAGGGAGTGGATGTCGGTCGAGCGTTCCACGAAGGACGGAAACAGGAATCCGACGTCGGGAGCACCCACGACCCAATCCTGGATGCGGATGCCGATGCGGTTCAAGTCAGCGCGGTAGCCAAGCCCCGGTTTCGAGAGATTAACAGGGCAGATTGCGCAGAGCAGGTAGGTGAATACCTCCTCGGACTCGTCAAGCTTAAGGTCGTCTCTGGTCTTGGTGATGACATCATAGGCGTCGTGAAACACCAGTATCAGATAGTTGCCCACATAATCATAATTTTCGATAATCATGTCGTAGAGATGCTCCAGCAAGTCGGGATTTTTCAGCCCGCTCTCGCGCAGCCCCAGAAGATACTGCTGTTTTCCGCCGGGCTCCTCCTCACTTTTTTCAAAATTCAGTTCCAGAAGATTATTTCCAATCGTGCCGGAGAGCGCCTTTTTGGCAATCTCGAGATATTTGAAGAACTCTTCGTCCTCCAAATTCAGAAACGTCTCGTTCAGCTCCACAATTTTGTTTCTGTTTGCGTCCACATAACACCCGCACATTTTGGTGATGGTGCAGGACTCTTTCTTAAAACGTCTTTTTAATTCAAGGATATCTTTGTTTCTAAGCATGTGTATTCCCTCAAAATAGGTAGTGTTTACGGTGTCTGTGCTGTGTTCTTTGCAGGAACGGTTCGGATTATTGCATAGCGGTTCCTTAGAGCGTGGATGAAATGCTGTCTGCCAAAGGTGCGCCACAAGGTGTTGGCTATGGATGCTTCATTTGATAAGTACATCAGGAAAAGTATAAAAACATGGTACTATATTACTGTAATATATGCGGCAGAAATAATATTTTATACACACTTTAATGTGTTTAAAATATATCACAGATGGCGGGGGATGTCTATGGAAATGTAAAAAATAGGACGGTATTTGGGAGCGTTTTCCTGTTAATACAGTGCAGCCATTTTCATGCGGATATTTGTGGCGACGCAGCGTTGGCAGGTTTAAAATAATTTCACTGGTTTCTGGCTGGATGGAGCACTACGATTCCTCGCGGCAACCGTTCTGCTTGTTCCTGTTGCCCATAACCGCATGGGTTATGAGGATTCTATTGCGTATAGATAGTCAATATGATATACTGAGAGCACAAACGGGAAAGGAAGCATACTTTATTGGAAATACAGGACAATATACAATGGCACCCCGCATTTTGTTCCGCGGTAGAGCTGGAACTGCGGGAATACAAGGATTATCTCACCTATGAGCGGGAGCATAATCTGGGCAGGATGCCCCTGAAAATCGATCTGCTCATCATCAAAAAAAGACCAGATATCATCATCAGAAAAGACATTGCCGATTTCTTTCTCGGGAACAATATCCTTGAATACAAATCGCCGGGTGATGACGTGAATGCCGGCACATTTTTCAAGGCACTGTCTTATGCATGTCTTTACAAAGCAGAAGAGACGGGTGTAAGAGACATTTGCAATGTGGATACTACAGTTTCGATAGTCCGGGAAGAAAAGCCTGTAAAGCTGTTGGGACAGCTTGGTGAAAAATACACCGTGACCAAAAAGAAAGCGGGAATCTATCGAATCGAAGGCATGCTTTTCCCGATGCAGATTATTGTGACGGGAGAGCTTGACAAAGAATCTCATATATGGGTTACGTCGCTGACGCGGGCGTTGAGCAGAAAGGACGCGCAGGAACTTTTAGACAACTGTGCGGGACTCGGAAGCGATGAGGACCGGAAAAATGCGGATTCTGTCGTCAATGTGGCATCGGAGGCAAATATAGAACTGTTTAAGAAAATGATACAGGAGGGTGATCAAATGTGTGAGGAATTGAAGGAACTGCTGGCGCCTGAGATTGTGGAATTTAAGATCCGCCTGGCGGAACAGAATGCACAGCTGGCGGATAAAGATGCAAAACTGGCAGACAATGCTGTGGAAATTGCAAAACTGAAAAAACTGCTCGCGGAAGCTGGCATCAAGGAATAATTGGTACAGGCGGAATAGGTGTCTACAGCTGATAAGAAACGGGTATCATATGGTGGTATATGGAAAGTGAAGAAACAGGTTTCGATACCACCGCATTCTATTTTTGATAGGTAAAAAATAAAATTGGTTTCCATAGGAAAAATGAGAGAGCTGTTTAAAATATAGAATATTATCAAATGATATATCTTACCAAATGATGTTTGTTTAACAGTGAGGAGGACGAAATTCAAAAAGAAAGAAACCAAAAAAATCAGTTGCATAGTCCGCTATGCGCCTGATTTTTGAGCGGCACTCTCGAAAAAAATCCTACGCGCTATCTAAAAGTTATTTCTTAACAGTTTCTA
>CAMWOK010000393.1 GCA_947175845.1 uncultured Lachnospiraceae bacterium
GATATTTTTTTATCAAAGAGTATTGTATTCTTGTAAAAAAAAGGGTACAATCATTGTAGCAAAAAAAATAGGGGGACGCGGACGGCAATTTGTCGTGAAATAAAGTGCCTTTCTGTGTTCATGTGCATAAATAATAAGAAGTCCGCCGGGGCGATACACATCCGGCAGGAACTGTATAGGAGGTATAAAGATGTCTAGTGAAATCAAGTCAATAGGTGTATTGACAAGCGGTGGAGACGCGCCGGGAATGAACGCTGCGATTCGCGCGGTGGTTCGGAAGGCCCTGACAAACGGAGTGAAGGTAAAAGGTATCAAGCGCGGCTACATGGGACTGCTCAACGAGGAGATTGTCGACATGGAGGCGTACAGCGTGGCGGATATCATCCAGAAGGGCGGGACGATCTTAGGCACGGCGAGATGTCTCGAGTTCAAGGAGGACAATATACAGGAGATGGCAGCGGGGATCTGCCGCAAGCACGGGATCGACGGTCTGGTGGTGATCGGCGGCGACGGATCTTACAGAGGCGCGCAGGGGCTTGCCAGACACGGCATCAACACGGTCGGCGTTCCGGGCACGATCGACCTTGACATTGCATGTACCGAGTACACAATCGGTTTTGACACGGCGATCAACACAGCCATGGAAGCGATCGACAAGGTGCGGGATACCTCCTCATCCCATGAGCGGTGCTCCATTATCGAGGTAATGGGAAGACATGCGGGCTACATTGCGCTCTGGACCGGTGTTGCAAACGGTGCGGAGGACATTCTTATGCCGGAGAAGTATGACTTTGACGAGCAGGAGCTGATCAACAATATTATCCGCAGCCGCAAGATGGGCAAGACGCATCACCTCATTGTAAACGCCGAGGGCATCGGGCACTCCACCTCCATGGCAAGGCGGATCGAGGCGGCGACCGGCATCGAGACGAGGGCTACTATCCTCGGATACCTGCAGCGCGGCGGCAACCCGACCTGCAAGGACCGCTTCTATGCATCCATCATGGGCGCGTACGCGGCCGACATCCTCTGCGAAGGCAAGTCAAACAGGGTGGTGGCGTACAAGCACGGTTCCTTCGTGGACTATGACATTGAGGAAGCGCTCAACATGAAAAAGACGATTGACGAATATCAGTTCGATATCTGCAGGAAACTGTCGAGATAAGGGACAGGATGGAGTTCATGTAGGATATTGCATTAAAAAAGGTCATGCGATAACGTTCGCGTGACCTTTTTAATACACCTTTTACTCGACTGTCGTCGGATGCTTTACATACATAGACAGTAAAAGATTTTCCATCAGTGTTGCTACTTTGCGCAGATACAGTTACTGTAAGCGTTGAGCTTGTAGCATAGAAATAACTTGAGGACATCCAATCTTTGAAGGAAAAAGTGAAATTTTCACTGCTATCAAGTCTTTGTAATGATTCATGGAACCTAAAATTGTCCCATCTTCCATTTTGACCGCATCATGGACTACTATCTTTTCAATCAGCGTGTTAAGGAGTGGGGCTGTCAGTTCTGTAGGATAAGCAGTTTTGTTTTCACTTCTGTTAAGATACAGCGTTATGATGCCGTCGTCTTTCATTTCAAATCCCCTTTATCAAATTGTTTGTTGACAATGAAGCTGGTGTGTAATTTCCATTCTTATCTATAAACTACGGTTTTACAGAAAAAAGCTTGCATAATTTCGGAAAATTTTACTTTTACTTTTTATTATACCGCATCTGAGGTATTCCGGTTTGCGATCTGGATGTTTTGTTGCTATTTTATACATTGGAGGAATCGATGACAACCATTTTGCGCAAAATCTGTTCACAGTGTTAATCGTCGAGTAGACAACAAAGTGAAAATTCTGTATGAGAAAAAGAATCAAAACTTTCGATTGTTTTCTATCGCAAAAGTGATATAATTAGATTTGGCCTGCCGGGGAGGGGTTCCCGGCATAAAATATGGGTAAAAGAGGAATCAGAATGTCATGGAGTTAGAATTTAGTAATAAGAAGCCCAAGCCAAGAAAGTCCACAACGAGGCTGATTGCGCTTGGTTTTGCATTGATCATACTGGCGGGGGCATTGCTCCTTACACTGCCAATTGCAAATAAGTCCGGGCACGGAAATTTTCTGAATGCGCTGTTCACGGCGACATCGGCAACCTGCGTGACGGGGCTTGTCGTCGCAGACACCTATCAGAACTGGACAATCTTCGGACAGCTTGTCATCCTGTGCATGATACAGGTCGGCGGTCTGGGATTTATGACGATCGGCGCGTATATCTCAGTGATCCTCAAGAAGCGCATCGGCCTGAAGGAGCGGGAACAGCTGCAGGAGAGCGTCAACACGCTCGAGATCGCAGGCGTCGTGCGCCTTGTCAAGAAGATTGTGCAGGGTGCGCTCTGTATAGAACTGCTGGGGGCAGTACTGCTCTCCGTTCGGTTTATCCCGCGGTTTGGTGTCGGCAGGGGCATTTATTTTGCTGTTTTTCATGCGGTTTCCGCGTTCTGCAACGGGGGATTTGACCTGATGGGCGTGGATGAGGCGTACTCGTCGCTCGTCGCGTTCGAGGGGGATGTGCTGGTCAATCTCGTCGTGGTGACGCTGATACTGGTGGGCGGTATCGGGTTTATCGTGTGGGACGACGTGGCGCGCAACAAATGGCATTTCAAAAGATATCTGCTGCACAGCAAGATTGTCATCACGACGACGCTTGTGCTGACTGCGGGGGGAACGCTGCTGTTTCTGATTACGGAGGGGCAGGCGGCCTTTGCGGGGATGAGGC
>CAMWOK010000394.1 GCA_947175845.1 uncultured Lachnospiraceae bacterium
ATACCGCCAAGACGCGGTGTCACCACCTGTCAGCAGGCCGGCAGGTGAGGTTATATCGAGAATGTAGGGAAGACGGCAAGGCATCTGACTTTTTTTGAGATGCTCGGAAACTTTTCGTTTGGCGACTATTTTAAGCATGAGGCGCTCAACTGGAGCTGGGAGTTTCTGACAAAGGTGGTGGGACTTGACCCGGAGAGGCTGTACCCGTCCATCTACTGTGAGGACGAGGAGGCATATCATATCTGGGTTGACGAGATCGGTGTGCCTGCTAAGAAGATTACGCGCTTTTACCGCGACCCCGAGACAGGCGAGTGCGATAATTTCTGGGAGCATGGAGCAGGACCCTGCGGTCCCTGCTCGGAGATTTATTATGACAGAGGTGTCAGGTATGGATGCGGAAAGCCTGACTGCAAGGTGGGCTGTGACTGTGACCGCTTTATCGAGGTCTGGAACAATGTGTTTACACAGTTTGACGGAGATGGCAAGGGACATTACGAGGAGCTTGCACAGAAGAATATTGATACAGGCATGGGACTCGAGCGTCTTGCGGTAGTTGTGCAGGATGTGGACACTGTGTTTGACATCAACACAATGAAAGCAATTCGGGACAGAGTGTGCGAGGTGGCGGGTGTCACCTATCAGGAGGACGAGAAAAAAGACGTTTCGATCCGGCTGATCACAGACCATATCCGCTCTGCGACCTTTATGATTTCCGACGGCATTATGCCGACCAACGAGGGGCGCGGGTATGTGCTGCGGCGCATTATCCGCCGTGCGGCGCGCCATGGAAGAATGCTCGGTATCGAAGGCACGTTTATGGCAGATTTTGCAAAGACGGTGATCGAAGAGTGTAAGGATGGGTATCCGGAGCTCGACGAAAAGAAGGATTTTATCTTCAAGGTACTGACGCAGGAGGAGGAAAAGTTCAACAAGACGATCGACCAGGGCCTTGCCATTCTCTCCGAGATGGAGGATAAGATGCAGGCGGCAGGCGAGAAGGTTCTTGCGGGAGAAAGTGTATTCAAACTCTATGATACATATGGATTTCCTGTGGATCTCACCTGTGAGATTTTGGAAGAAAAGGGATTTTCCATAGACGAGGCTGGTTTCAACACAGCTATGGAGGCGCAGCGCACCAAGGCGAGAAAGGCGCGCAAGGAGACGAATTACATGGGGGCAGACGCGACGGTGTACGAGTCTGTTGACCCTGCCGTGACGACTGAGTTTGTCGGATATGACAGGCTTGAGGCCGCGTCAAAGATTTCTGTGCTGACGACGGAGAGTGAGATTGTGGAGGCGCTTTCAGACGGGGAGATTGGCACGATCATTGTCGACGAGACCCCGTTCTATGCGACGATGGGCGGCCAGCAGGGCGACAAGGGTGTGATTGTGACAGCAGCAGGGGAGTTTGCGGTGGAGGATACCATCAAACTGCTCGGCAGAAAGGTCGGACACATTGGCAGAATGACCCGCGGCATGATGAAAGTGGGAGATGAGGTCACCCTGCGCGTCGACACGACACGCCGCACAAGGATTTGCAAGAATCACTCTGCGACGCATCTGCTGCAGAAGGCGCTTCGGGAGGTGCTCGGAACACATGTTCAGCAGAAAGGATCCTATCAGGATGGCGAGCGCACGCGGTTTGATTTCAGCCATTTTGAGGCCATGACTGCCGACGAGCTCGCCGCTGTCGAGCGTATGGTCAATGAGAAAATTGCGGAGAACATTGCTGTGGAGACACAGGTCATGACGATGGAAGAGGCAAAGAAAACCGGTGCGATGGCGCTGTTTGATGAAAAGTATGGCGAGACGGTGCGCGTCGTGTCTATGGGTGAATTTTCCAGGGAATTTTGCGGCGGAACCCATGTGAGGAACACCGGGGATATCACAGCTTTTAAGATTGTGTCCGAGAGCGGAATCGCAGCCGGCGTGCGCCGCATTGAGGCACTCACCGGCGACAACGTGTTTGCGCATTACCGGCAGATAGAGGATGAGCTTGCGGCAGCAGCGAAGGCTGCAAAGACAACGCCCGCAAATCTGCAGGAAAAGATAGAGCACATGATGGCGGAAATCAAGGCGCTTCAGAGCGAGAACGAATCGCTCAGGAGCAAGGCGGCAAAGGAAGCGCTCGGCGATGTCATGAATCAGGTGACGGAAGTAAAGGGCGTAAAGCTGCTCGCAGCGAAAGTAGACGGCGTGGATATGAACGGCCTGAGAGATCTCGGTGATCAGCTCAAAGCCAAACTTGGCGAGGGTGTTGTCGTGCTTGCATCCGCAGTGGACGGGAAGGTGAACCTCGTGGCTATGGCGACGGACAGCGCAATGTCCAGTGGCGCTCATGCGGGTAATCTCATCAAAGGAATTGCCGGACTCGTGGGCGGCGGCGGCGGCGGACGCCCCAACATGGCGCAGGCAGGCGGCAAGAATCCAGAAGGAATTGACAAGGCGATCGAGGCGGCAAAGTCAGTGCTCGAGGGACAGGTTCAGTAAGGAACTGTAATCACGACAACTGTAAAAATTTCCCTTGTAAACTGTCCTTATGGGCAGTCTTCAAGGGGAATTTTTTGCACAACCGATCAGGGGAAATATGCACCTAAAGTGGCAGACGAAAGTTTTTGAAAAAAATTAAAAAAAGTGCTTGACAAAAAATAACAAAATGTGATAATCTATAAAAGCTGTCGCGAGTGATGCTTGCACAGTCAATAAAATCATATGAACCTTGACAAATAAACAGTAATGCAACCCTGAAAATTCTAAAATGTAGAAT
>CAMWOK010000395.1 GCA_947175845.1 uncultured Lachnospiraceae bacterium
TGATAAGAAAACTGGTATATCTTATCGAGAAAATTTCTGTCCTCAAGCAATGTGAATGTTTCGTTTGTATTCATTGTGCACCTTTTTCGTTCCAATCATGATCGTTACACTTATATAGTCGTGACCGACAGAGGTTGGTTAGGAGAATTTATAAATTTTTGACACTTCTCCATATCATTTTACCACAAACTCATATTCAATTCCATTCAATCTTTGAGGAAAATACTACCATATGCCGTCATCTTCTTCCGGTGCGTCCTGCGGGCCGAATTCCTCCTCCTCTGTATTCACCACGACACCGCACTTAGGACAGAATGACACACCCCTGCCAATCTCCATCCCACAACTTTCACACAGCTGCACCCCCCGCACTTTGAGTGCCTCTTTCTCAAGGTCGGAGATCTCTTTCCATATGGAATCCAGCAGCTCCAGCCTCGCATTTATGTCAATGTTCTCCCAATCTGCACGGTTCTCGTATACCACTTTGCCGATTTCCATATAAATTTTATCCGCTTTATTTTGCTGCGCATGTATCTGTCCGTTCAGCCGGTTCAACTCAGCCAGCTCTTTTGCCTTGCCAGCCATCTCCCTGCTCCTTGCTGCCAGCGTACCGCTTACTTTGTCTAAAAAAGCCATCTTATTTTTCCTCCATATACACTACGACGCTCACAAAAAATCTTACAAAAATCAATCCGTCGTTTTTTATTGTTTCTTGCAGTTTGCCGATTAAGGCATTAAATTTTTATAATGTACTATATTTTTTTCATTGTATGATATATAATTACTAAAAATACGATCTATTTGTGCGTTTTTGCAAACAGATGGCAGAAACGCGCAGCCTGCTTCCAGATTGGAGGAACATCATGATCAACACAGCAACGAAGTCAACCGGTGTCATGAACCGTGATTCGATATTATCGATCAATAAACCGCAGCCACAGAGTGTAAAAAATCAGAGCAATATCATGACACTGGTCAAGAATACAGGCGGCACCGGAACAAGCGGAACCCGTTTCCCTCAAATCCGATCCGGACAGCCGCAATACGGTCAATCGCAAAATCAGATCCCACAAACGCCTTCGAGTCAGTCGCAGAACAGGCCTCCGCATACGCCTTTGGGGCAATCACAGAACAGGTCTCCGCAACCGCTTTCGGGTCAGTCACAGAGCAGGTCTCCACAGACGCCTTCGGGGCAATCACAACGCAGACCGGCTCCACAACCGCCTTTGGGTCAATCGCAGAACAGACCTCCCCGGCAGCCACAGAACGTCCAGCCCGCACTGACCGCAGGACAGCAAAACACTGCGAGCACCCCCGGTATGCCTGCTGCAAGACCCATTCCGCCGCTCTCAAACAAGGTGCAGAAAGGACAGAAAATACTGCTCTCCAACACTGCACTGAGCGCTGTAAACGCGTGCTTTGGCTGGAATGTCACCGACGCGCGGTGCGATGTCGATGTGTCGGCATTTCTGCTTGGCGCAGACGGAAAGATCATCGGGGATTCATGGTTTGTATTTTATGGTCAGACAATCAGTCCTGACCATAGCACAAGATTTGTGGCGGGCAGTACAGACCGCGAAATGATCCAGATCGATCTCAAACGCCTGGATCCTCAAGTGAAAAAAATTGTTTTCGTCCTGACGATCAACGATGCACTGAAAGACAGGCTCCACTTTGGTATGCTTAAGGACGCATATGTGCGGATCTTGGATCCATCCGGCAGGGAACTTGTGAGCTTTCTGATGACAGAGTACTACAACAATGTCATTTCCATGATGATCGGCGAGCTCTATCTGCACAACGGCGCGTGGAAATTCAGCGCTGTCGGAAACGGCGTTGCAAGGGACCTCGCAGGACTGTGCGAACTGTATGGCGTACAGGTTGTTTAGAACATTTATTGAAACAATTGTTTATATGAAAATAAAAGGAGTGCCTATCGATGTTGACATTTGAAGTGATTAATGAATTAACCTTGAAAGTGACCTGCCGCGGAAGTGATGTCCTGTTTACAAAAGCAGGATCCTTCATCTGCGGGGAGAACAACGGACAGAAAAATTATAAATTTGAAAAGCTGCTCCTTGGACCGCAGCAAAACGCAGGGCAGGCACTGCTGGGATCGCTCATGCGCCGCGTGACAGGTGAAAATCTTCCCCTCATGAAAGTCATGATGAACGGGGACAGTGTTACATACTATGCAAATCACGCCCAGCACGTGGTGGTGTATCAGCTCCAGCCAGGCGAGATCCTGTCGATCGAGTCGGAGAATATCTTGGCGTTCACTCCGGACTGCAAGTACGACGTTCGATTTATCGGCTGCGGCGTCATCTCTCAGAAAGGTCTTGCCACCTCAACGCTGACAGGAGAGGGACCCAACGCATACGTCGCGATTTTGATCGACGGAAACCCGATCGTGTTGAGCAACATCCAGACACAGTCCACTCTCGCCGTCGATCCCGACGCTGTTGTGTGCTGGATGGGAAACGGCTACTGCGACCCTGATGTCAAGATGGATGTAAACTGGAAAACCTTTATTGGTCAGGCTTCGGGAGAATCCTACAGCTTTGAGTGGGGCACACGCCAGCCCGTTACCGTCATCATACAGCCAAATGAGCGCGCAAGCGGTATCAGCATCGGCATGGACGGCGGACGGCTTGGACACCGTCCAAACTAAAGCGTGTTTGAAAAATGCTTTCTGCCAGATGTGCGACACAGTTTGTGGGAGATTAAATCATCTTACAGATGACTTGCCAAATGAAGGAGGC
>CAMWOK010000396.1 GCA_947175845.1 uncultured Lachnospiraceae bacterium
GCAAGTGCACACTGGGCCACAACATAAGCGCGATCATCGGAAAACAGGAGACGGTACGAAAGCTGGCGGACGCCTGCTTTTTGGCGAAGATGATTGAACTTTTGCAGGAGTACTCGTCTCACACAAAATTTGCATACATCGAGACGGACTATTTTGGCGGTGTGGGGACACAAGGAGGCGTGCTCTACGAAAACAGCCGGGTTGCGATAGAGCCGCGCAGCGGTGCAGGAACGATCAATTTGATTTTGCGGGAACTCGGCGTTGCGTGTGTGCCCGGCAAGGATGAGTTTGACAGCCTGAATCTGGGAAAATACCGCCATATGCCATCTTAGCTGGCTTTAGACACTGGATGGCGCGGCTCCTTATGGGAGGACAGTTTTCTTGCTATGTAGACCGCCGGAGTGTCCAAAAGGCTTGTGAAGATAAAGATAACGTAGCTTGAGAGCACAATGTTCATCAAAGTCTTTGGCTCGTAGATGCCCCAGAATGCCGCAAACGTGTACAAAAACGTGTTAAAAAACTGGGAGATCAGCGTGGAGCCATTGTTGCGCAGCCACAGAAATCTTTGCGCGTCCCCGCAGCGTCTGGTGGTTTTTGCCCAGATTGCATGGTAGGCAAAGACATCAAACGCCTGCACAATCGCATAGACGACAATGCTGCTGAGCATCAGCCGCGGCGTGTTGGAGAAGACGGACGCGATTGCGGGGGACGCCCAGTCGCTGTCGTTTGGCGTGTAGAGCATCCAGGACTGGGAGATCAGAATGAAGACGGCGGAAGTGAGGATTCCAATCAGGACAGCCTTGTTTGCGGCGCGCTTTCCCTCTGTCTCACTGAGAATATCCGTGACCAGAAAGGTGGATGCAAACAAAATATTGCCCAGTGTCTGCTCCATGCCAAATGCGTTTACCACAATCAGCACTTCGATATTGGCAGCAATCGTCGCAAGCACCGTCCAGCAGTACAGCCCTGATTTTCCAAGAAAACGGTAGAACAGGACGACACAGGTATAGATCAAAATAAGGCTCAGAATGAGTAAAAATTCATTGCACATGGCAAAATTCCTCCTATTGGATAAAAATGTGTGTTAACCGACGCCGAAATCTGTGTTTTCCAGCAGGATATCGACGCGCGGATCCTCTTTGTACAGCGGATAAAGCGTATTGATAAAACATTCAATAACCGGTCTGCTAGGCTTTAGGCGCGCCGTGTTCTCGACCATAATATTGATGCACACCCGGTTGAAACAGCGAAGCCCGGTCTCAATGTCATACCGCATGGAGTCCTGCGTCTGTCCATCTAGTCCAAACAACAGGCAGACCTCGTCGAAACCGGCTGCAATGCTCTCAGGATCAGTCTCGTCAATCCCTTTGAGGAGCACCTGCTCCCGGAACTGCGCGTCAAATGTTTCCACACCGATTTTTATGTTGGCATGAATGCCGCGCGCTGCAAGTGTTCTGCGCAAATCAGAGACAGCGCCCCTGTGCATCCAGTGGCATTCAAAATGAATCTCCGTTATCTGGTTTTGAATACAGGTGTCCACAATCCGCTGAAAAGTCTGTGCATCCAGATCGACAAAACTTCCCGAATTGATGACTTCAAGCCTGCCGTATTTTCCTGTGACAAGCTGCAGAACCTCCTGATTCAGCGCAAAATTTTCCTGTTCGTCGAGGCTGAAATCAAGGTGGTAATCGCAGAAGGCGCAGCGCCGCCACTTGCAGCCCGAGCCGCGCAGCAGCACGATTTCCCGCCTGTTTTTCTCTGTGATTTCAGCGTATCTTGTCAGAAGACCACTCTCCATAAATGTCAGTCCTTTCAATCGAGAAGAGGTGCGGTGCACACATAAAAAAAGAATCCGCAGACAGCAGATTCCCATGGCGCATCAGACGCCCCGCACATAAACAAAAAGGAGCACAAAGCTCCGAATTTTATAGGAAACACACAGGCATATAAAGTGCCCTTGCCATGTTTTTTTATATAAAATCCATAGTTTTGTTTATAGACAGGATGGTTTCGAACTGTCTGTATCAAGTTATCTCACAGATTGTAGCATGGCATCCTTAAAATGTCAATATTTTTTTGCAAGAGTCAAATATCTTCGTAACAGTTCAGCCTTTGGCTTCCTGTTACAGGCATCAAGCCATGCAAAACCACTTCGTGGTGGCTTGATGCATCTCTGCCACCACGTTTTCTTACGGACTTTGCAGTAAATGCAAAGTCCTGACTGAACTGTTACATATCTTCTTCCTTCTGCTTGTTTTCCGGAAAAAATTCGGCAATCGTGTGCTTTCCGCGCATCCTGCCAACGCAGAACAGCACAATCCATGAGAGCAGCGGGATGGAGATGACACAAAGCAGAAGTCCCATAAAGCGGTTTCCGCCATCTCCAGGCGACGCTGTGAAAGCAAAGACTGCAAATGCGATGATGAGGAGGGCAATCAGGATCAGCGCAGCGGCTGCGGCGATCTGTTTTGGATTTTTCTTCATGACAGGATACCTGACCTTTCTGATAAAACAACTAAATGAGTGCCCGCTGAAGCGGCTAATGTGATTATAGTATCCAGCTGAGAAAAAATCAAGTTAAAAGGCGGCCAGATTAGTTCCAATGAAAAGAGTTTGCGGACATTCGTGGTATCCAGATGGCGTTTTAGAGCACTCTGAAATGGACTGCTGTTATTTTTTCAAAGCGTTAAAGCTGTTTCGTGCGACATTTTCTTTGACTTTCCGCGGAGTTTAGTATATACTGTTACTGTCTGTATG
>CAMWOK010000397.1 GCA_947175845.1 uncultured Lachnospiraceae bacterium
GGAAGATCATGTTAAGCATCCTCTTTACGGAAAGATCGTTAAGAGAACTTATAAGCTCAAGGCACATGATGAGAACAACGAGTGCAATATCGGCGACACTGTCAAGGTGATGGAGACAAGACCCCTCTCTAAGGATAAGAGATGGAGACTGGTCGAAGTGGTCGAGAGAGTAAAATAGATTTTAAAGGCAGTGCAGTGTGTGGCAAACGCACCGCATGGTTTTGGAAGGAGAATAAGCATGATACAACAGGAAAGCAGACTGAGAGTCGCTGATAATACCGGTGCGAAAGAGTTGCTCTGCATCAGGGTTATGGGTGGATCTACGAGAAGATATGCAAACATTGGCGATGTGATTGTTGCTAGCGTCAAAGATGCAACACCAGGCGGCGTTGTAAAAAAAGGCGACGTGGTGAAAGCTGTAGTTGTACGTACCGTAAAGGGCGCCCGCCGCAAGGACGGTTCTTATATTAAATTTGATGAAAATGCTGCTGTCATCATCAAGGATGATAAGACTCCAAGAGGAACACGTATATTTGGACCAGTGGCAAGAGAGCTTCGTGAGAAACAGTTTATGAAGATTGTTTCCCTAGCTCCTGAAGTATTATAGGGAGGTGCCGGAATGTTAAAGATAAAGAAGGGCGACACCGTCAAGGTTATCGCCGGTAAAGATAAAGACAAAGAGGGCAAGGTTTTATCTGTTGACACCAAGAACTCCAAGGTGCTTGTTGAGGGTGTCAACATGGCGACAAAGCACGCGAAGCCTTCCGCTGCCAACCAGAATGGCGGCATTATCCAGAAAGAAGCTCCGATTGATATTTCAAACGTAATGTATCTCCACAAGGGCAAGGCCACGAGAGTCGGCTTTAAGATGGACGGAGACAAGAAGGTACGTTTCGCAAAGACAACAGGCGAAGTGATTGATTAATTCTAGGAAAGGAGGACAGACTGGTGAGTAGACTGAAAGAGATATATAAAAGCGAGATCGTAGATGCTATGGTCAAGAAGTTTGGATATAAAAATGTCATGGAAGTTCCCAAGCTTGACAAGATTGTGGTCAACATGGGTGTCGGTGAGGCGAAAGACAACGCAAAGGCGCTAGAGTCCGCTGTGAAGGACATGGAGATTATCACAGGGCAGAAGGCTGTTACCACAAAGGCGAAGAAGGCGATTGCGAACTTTAAGATTCGTGAGGGTATGGCAATCGGATGTAAGGTGACACTCCGCGGCGAGAAGATGTATGAGTTCCTCGACCGCCTCGTAAACCTTGCACTTCCCCGCGTGCGCGACTTTAGAGGTGTGAATCCCAACGGATTCGACGGCAGAGGAAACTATGCGCTCGGCATCAAGGAGCAGATCATTTTCCCGGAGATCGAGTACGATAAGGTTGACAAGGTAAGAGGTATGGATATCGTTTTTGTAACAACTGCCAAGAGTGACGAGGAAGCACGTGAGCTGTTAGCGCAGTTCAACATGCCGTTCGCAAAGTAATTAAGGAGGTAAATTCTCATGGCTAAAACAGCAATGAAAATCAAGCAGCAGCGCAAACCGAAATTCTCTACACAGGAATACAGTCGTTGCAGAATCTGTGGCCGTCCACATGCGTACTTAAGAAAGTATGGAATTTGCAGAATATGCTTCCGCGAGTTGGCATACAAGGGTCAGATTCCCGGTGTGAAGAAGGCAAGCTGGTAAAACGAAAGGATTTTTCGTTATAGATATTAAGGAGGAAACTGAAATGACAATGAATGATCCTATTGCAGATATGCTCACAAGAATTCGTAATGCGAATACTGCAAAGCATGATACAGTAGATGTTCCTTCATCAAAGATGAAGCTGGCGATCGCGCAGATTCTTCTGGATGAAGGGTATATAAAGGCGTTTGACGTTGTGGAAGATGGCTCGTTCAAGACGATTCACATCACATTGAAGTACGGCGCAGACAAGAATGAGAAGATTATTACAGGCCTGAAGAGAATCTCCAAGCCGGGTCTTCGTATCTATGCGGGCAAGGATGAGCTGCCTAAGGTCCTCGGCGGACTTGGCATTGCAATCATCTCCACCAATCAGGGAGTGGTCACAGACAAGGAGGCAAGACGCCTTCAGGTCGGCGGCGAAGTGTTAGCATTTATTTGGTAAAACAGAGTTTCGTATGGAAGAGTTGCAGATAATTCTTTGGAGTTGAAAATAGATTCGAATAGGAGGTACGGGCATGTCACGTATAGGAAGAATGCCAATCGCAATCCCCGCAGGCGTCACTGTGGATGTTGCAGAAAATAATAAAGTGACTGTAAAAGGTCCTAAGGGAACACTTGAGAGAGTGCTTCCGGCTGAGATGGAAATCAAGGTTGAGGGTGCAGAGGTGACCGTCGCAAGACCGAACGACTTGAAGAAGATGAAGTCCTTACATGGTCTCACCAGAACACTGATCAACAACATGGTTGTCGGTGTGACTTCCGGCTATGAGAAGAAGCTTGAAGTGAACGGTGTAGGTTACAGGGCGGCAAAGGCAGGCAAGAAGTTAACATTATCCCTGGGATATTCCCACCCGGTTGAGATGACTGACCCGGAGGGGATCGAGACAGTGCTCGAGGGCACGAACATCATTATCGTAAAGGGTATTGATAAAGAGAAAGTTGGACAATTCGCGGCTGAAATCAGAGACAAGAGAAGACCGGAGCCATATAAGGGCAAGGGTATCAAGTATGCTGATGAGACAATCAGACGTAAAGTTGGTA
>CAMWOK010000398.1 GCA_947175845.1 uncultured Lachnospiraceae bacterium
AATATATAGCACAACGCCGTCAATGTACGTCTGAATCTCTTTTATTAAGTTCTCTGGAAGTATTTCTGCTGCATTGATATAGTTCATTTCCGCCACTCCTTATTTATATTTTACAAATAAAGTGCAGACACAGCAGAGCATATAGTGTTATTCGCCCATACAGATTGCTATATGTCTGCTGTTCTGCATGGGCAAAGATGTTCTTTGATTTTCATAAAACAAAGTTTCTTTCAAGTTTTTTTGCAGAGTTCAAAATGAGCCGGTTCTTATAGCCGCAGTTCCGTAATTAAGCTAATCATCTCGTAATTGCGCAGCTCTTCTTTGAGAGCCTCCTTGTCGATATTGAGGCGAAAGTCCTCGAGGGACTGGCTGATGGGGATGTCATCCTTCATCTTGGCGAGCTGGTAGCTTAGGTACACGGTCTCTTTGTTTTCTTTCAGCGCGTTCAGGGGGCTGCGCCCGATGCCGAGGCTGCTTTTCCAGAAGTCGGACAGTGCCTTCTCCTTTTTCTTGTTGCTCTCGCAGTCCTCGATTGCCGCGTAGATGGCGTCGAGGGAACCGTATTCGTTGACGAGCGGGGCAGCTGCTGAGGACACGCCCTTGCAGCCGGGGATGCCGTCGCCTGGGTCGCCTGTGATGGAGAGCAGTGTGACGATATGTTCCGGGTACACACCCTCCTCGGAGTAGACCGTGTCGGCGGTGTACTCAAAGATTCCTGCCGGGAGCCCGGCGTATCCGTCCTTGCCTGCAAAGAGGCCATAGCGCTGGAGCATGTCCTTCACTTTCTCCTTGTCCGTGACGCGCCAAAGCCGGGTGTAGTCGCTGACAAGCTGGAAATAATCGTGGTCCTTGGTGAGCAGATAGGTTTCTAGCTCCGGCGACTCGAACTTTCGAACGAGGGAAGCGGCGAAATCGTCCGCCTCGTAATCCTTGTCCATGAGCACCTGGCAGCCGATTTTCTGCAGCAGATTTTCCATGGCGATAAACTGTTCTTTCAGTGGTTCCGGCGCTTCCTTGCGGTTTGCCTTGTAGGATTCCGCGCCGAGCTGAGTGCGCCGGAATGTGTCGCGGGACACGTCAAACGCGACCGCCACATAGTCCGGTGTCACCTTCTTGTGGAGGGAGATGAGCGTTTTGAGCATGGTAAAAAGGGCGTTTGTGTACGCGCCCTTAGACGTGCGCAGGATCTCCGGATAGTGTTTTTCCTTCTCTTCGTCCGTCTTTGCGTAGAGTACGGATTTGGGCAGAGTGCCGTAGTATGAGGTGCTGAGCATCGAGGAACCGTCGATGATTAAAAATTTCCTGGTTGTACGCATGATTTCAATCTCCTATAATCTGTTTCTTTTCATAAGGAACCGTTGTGCGCAGCTGTGCGTCGGTCTGTCAACTGGTCTCGGACAGTTCTTCCCATCTGGCATAAAGTTCTTCGAGTTCGGTCTCTATCGTGGCCTTTTCCGACGCGATCTCCTGCAGCTTTGCAGAGTTTGTGGCAATTTCGGGTTTTGCCATCTCCTCGTCGAGCGCGGCGTTTCTGGTTTCGAGCGCCTCGATGCGCGCCTCGCATTTTTTCAGGTCATTTTCCCGCTTGCGCAGGAGCGCCTGGCTCTCCTTCTGCTGCTTCCAGTCGAGCTTCTGCGCCGAGGGTTCTTCCGTCTTTGCGCCGGCGGACAGTTCTGACATAGGTGTCAGAATTTCCTTTTTCTCGAGATAGTAGTCGTAGTTTCCGATGTAGTTGACAAACTCCTGGTGTGTGAGCTCGAGAATACGGCTCGCGGTCCGGTTGATAAAGTAGCGGTCGTGCGAGACGTAGAGCACGGTGCCCTCGTAGGCGTTCAACGCGGTCTCGAGGATCTCCTTCGAGGTGATGTCGAGGTGGTTTGTGGGCTCGTCGAGGATGAGGAAGTTCGCCTCCGACAGCATGAGCTTGGCGAGGGAGACGCGGCCGCGCTCGCCGCCGCTCAGCGCGCTGATTTTCTTGAAGACATCCTCGCCTGTGAACAGAAATGCCGCGAGGGTGTTGCGGATTTCCGTGTTGGTCAGATAAGGATAGTCGTCGCTGATTTCCTCGAACAGCGTCTTGTCCATGTGCAGTACATGGTGCTCCTGGTCGTAATATCCGATCGCAACGTTTGCGCCGAGCCGGATGGTTCCGCTGTCCATGGGTACAAGCTCGTTGATGATTTTGAGCAGTGTGGTCTTTCCGGTGCCGTTGTCCCCGATAATGGCGACATGCTCGCCGCGCTTGAGCTCGAAGGAGACCTGCTCAAACAGCAGCTGGCTGCCATAGCTTTTGGAGAGTCCCTCAACCTGCATGACATCATTGCCGCTTGTCCTGTGCGGGGTGAGTGCCAGCTTCATGTCCGCCCTGACCTCAGTGGGCTTGTCGATCCGCTCGATCTTGTCGAGCATCTTTTCGCGGCTCTCCGCGCGCCGGATGGATTTCTCACGGTTGAACTGTCTTAATTTTTCGATGACCTCCTCCTGATGTCTGATTTCGCGCTGCTGGTTCAGATAGGCGTGCATCTGCTCGGTGCGCAGGTGTTCCTTCTGGGTGGCATAATCCGAGTAATTGCCGTGGAAGGAGG
Organism: uncultured Lachnospiraceae bacterium; assembly: GCA_947175845.1. Taxonomy (GTDB): domain Bacteria; phylum Bacillota; class Clostridia; order Lachnospirales; family Lachnospiraceae; genus COE1. The sequence goes on from CAMWOK010000398.1 coordinate 2,586, forward strand.
ACACGATGCCGTTGTCCATCTCAATGATTTTCGTTGCGATCCGGTCGAGAAAATAGCGGTCGTGCGACACGATAATGACGGCGCCCTTGTAATTCATCAGGTAGGTTTCAAGCCAGGCGATGGAGTTGAGGTCCAGGTGGTTGGTAG
>CAMWOK010000399.1 GCA_947175845.1 uncultured Lachnospiraceae bacterium
CGACAGATCCTGCACCCGCCCTGTCTGACATACTGTGCGCAGTACTTCTCAAAAAGTGCATAGGCTTTTCCCCCGTTCAAAAAGACAGCCTGTATGTCCGCGCTGTCCAATATGACACGCATGTCATTTTCTTTCACATTTCTGATGCTGCTGTCCGACGAACCGATAATATCGCAGGATTCTATGACATCCCACAGCGCGACATGGTTTCGCAGCAAAAATTTCCGCTTCGCCGCGATCGTCTCCGGCGCCGTCTCACCGTACACCGCCGCAAGCACCTTCCAAAAGCGGTTCTGCGGATGCCCGTAGTAAAACTGCTGCTGCCGCGACTTCACAGACGGCATGGAGCCCAGTATCAGAATCTGCGACTCCGCGTCGTACACCGGGCCAAATGTGTGTGTCACATGTTCGTACCCGGTCTGGTCGATTGTCTGCTTTCCCATAGTTTGCTTCCTTTTTATTTTGATATGCCTCTATTCATTCCACTCTGTTATCGCGTTGAGCGCCTGCCTGCGCTGCTTCCAGTCCGGCATCATCACAGTCATGAGCGCGTGGAATGCCTTGGAGTGATCCGGATGGATAAAATGGCAGAACTCGTGCATCGCCACATATTCAATGCAGGCGGGCGGCGTCTCGATCAGCCTGCTGTTGAGCGTGACAATGTTCCTGTACGGCTGACAGGAACCCCACCGCGAGGTCATGCGTCGAATCCTGATCGCGGGGTATGCGATTTTGTACTGGCAAAACCGCGCGTGAACCTGCCGGCAGACCTCCTCGTACACGTCGCACCGGTACGCCTTGAGCCACTTCTCGTACATCAGTTCCTTGTGCCGGGTGTCCGCCGGATCGCGCACAAAAAAATACAGGCTCCCGCTGCCGCGCTCCACGCGTTCCCTGCCGCTTTGCAGCACCCGGATCACAAGCTTATCTCCTAAGAGCGTCAGCTGCTCGCCGTCCACATACTGCCGGGCAATGCGAGGCGGATGCTGCTGGCTGTTGTGTTCCGCCCGTTCGACCGCCGTGAGAATCAGCGCCTGCTTCTGCCGCAAAAATCCTTCTATAAACTCAAGCGGCACGCGCCGGGATGCGGAAACCTTTACCGTGCCGGCGGCGTCAATCCGCAGGTTCACGTTCCTGACCGCCTTTCTTGCAAGCTCATATGAAATCGTTTTTCCTTCCAGCACGATCGTCCGCGACTCCGTGCTGTATACTGTTGCAGCCATGTCCCACGCCTTTCTGTCTCACATTTTACATTCTATTTCTATTCCGGCCTCGCTGCCACACTTTGCATTATAGTGTATTTTCCCGCACTTCGCAATATAAAAATCGAGTGGCTGTGCACCCGACTTTTATCATATCACATATTCTGATAGTGAAGTGCCTTCTTCTTTTCAAAGAATGTATCCACCGATCTTTTGATTTGCTCCGGCGGCATCGTCTTGAGCAGATATCCGTCCGGCTTCAGCTCCATGACCTGCATGACGCTCTCCTTGTCCCCCTTGCTGGTGAGGAATATCACGGGAATGTCCGAGAACTCGGTCTCACTCCGTATCATGCCGAGCACCTGTTTGCCGTCCACTATCGGCATCTCATAGTCGAGCAGGACCAGATCCGGCCGGTTCGTCGAGAGATATTTGATTGCCATGGCGCCCGAGTTTGCAAGGATGACCTGATATTTGTCCTCCAGCCATCCCTTCACGTTGCGAAGCATGGCGCCCGAGTCATCCACCACGAGAATTTTCTTTTTATTCTGTTTTCCAAACGTCTTCAAGTACGATTCAATGCCATCTGCAACTTCATTGACATTGATCGGGCGGGGAAATTCCTTCTGAATCAGATGCAGCGGAATGTCCTTCTGAATCTCGAGCAGCTCCTGCGGATCCCCCGAGGCAAAGACCGGCACATCATCCTCAAGCGCCTTATCCTTGAGATATACCAGCCCCTGGCGCTGGTTCAGCAGCTCCTCAGTGCCGAAGATAAAGATCATATCCAAATCTTCCTTGATCTTGCTGAGCGCGTCAGGATCTGCCTGCACATTTATCACGCTGCAGTCCACTTCCGCAAGCCGCTCCTGGAGCGACACGAGAAGGTAGCTTTGTACCTCCGACACGATTAATACATTTTGCATAGCACTATCTCCCCTTAAATTATTCTGTGAGTCCTTCTAGCACTTCTATCATCTTTTTTCCTGTGTTCATGACATCTTCCATCGCCACATCCGCCACGTAAGCCCTCAGTTCCTCCATGTAGGAGACAAGCTCCTCCGGGAGCCGGTACTGCTCAAGCTCCGCGAGCGCAGCGTCCGCCCCGTCTAAGTCAAAGCTGTCCATGGCTGTGTTCAGCTTGTCAAGCGCCCCGATAATCTCCGTCCTGGGCACCTCTCTCTTATCCTGCTCGTTTGCCTTTCCATAGGGTTTGAGAATCGGCTTATAACTTCTGTAAAGTTCCATCACTGCCGGGTTTTCCCGCGCAATGGTCTCTGTATCCCCTGCGTTTCCGCACTGCTCCATCCTGTAAAACAACTCGGACAGATCCAAGGCTCCTATCATCCGCGCCGTGTTTTTCAACGCGTGTACTTCTATAGTATAATCTCGAATCATCCCGTCTGCAAGACATTTTTCAATTTTTGTCGACTTCAGGTCGATTAATTGATAGAAATCGCCCAGCAGGTTCATAAACAGCTCCAGACTGCCGGAATTTTTGACGCCCTCCGCGACATCAAG
>CAMWOK010000400.1 GCA_947175845.1 uncultured Lachnospiraceae bacterium
CATCATACGCATCCACCACGTCGGCAACGCTCGTCACAACCCGCGTGCTCACCCTGGATTCGCCGTCAACCATGCCCCTCAGGCACACGGTATACTGGCAGTCCTGGTCGTGGAACATATCGAGAATCCCCGCGCCGTCGATGGGCTTCACCAGGACAATATCCCCGTCGAACGTTCCCTTTTCATTTGCAATGTCGATAAAGTAGTCCACAAATGCACGTAAGAAATTACCCTCGCCAAACTGAAGAACCTTGATCGGCCTCTCTTTTTTTCCGGTCTTTGCCGCATTTAATAATTCCATGTCGCTTTCTCCTATCCATTTTCAATCACTGGTTTTACAACAATGCTTCGCACGCCATTGCGTTGTAAGTGCTTACATCTTGTATTCTATCTCGTTTTTTGTAGAAAGTCAACCATACTTGGAATACTTTTCTAGTCTTTTTTATGAAAACAGTTACAATTCAGTCTCGCCGGGCTGCTGCGCGTCAAATCGTGCCAGAAGATCAATGCTCCACCCGCTGTCGGATTTTGTCGAACATCTTCCAGCGCCGGATGCGCTCCTGCTGGTCGCGCGCGAGGACTTCTATCATAAAACCGCCGATTTCCCAGAAAACACGCTTTGTCTCGTCGTCCATGGCCCCGTACTCCTGCATGATCGAGTGCAGCCTCCTGGCAAACTCCCCGCCCTTCACATTTTTTAAGTCCGTCAGCGTCTTCGCCTCCGTGATTTCTATCATCTTGAACAGGCTGTCGATAAAACTTCCCACCCGCTCAATCTCCAGCGCAAAGATCCAGTTGTTGATGCGGTCGTAGAGCTCCTTGCGCCTGGGCTGCTGCTGTTCAGATCGCTCAAAATGATCTCCTTCGACGCACCACGAGAAACAGATGTGCTGCTGCACGCCAATCTCTGTACTTCGGATCAGCTCATAGTCCTCCTTCTGCTCCATCAGCATTCCCACAAAGGATTCGTCCGGGACAATCTTGAGGATTTTATCCCGGATGCCGTCATAGTCGAGCGTTCCCATAAAATCCGGCCGGAATCCAGGCCCGTCCATGTTATAGATTCTGCCAATCCTGTGCTTGACGCTCTCGTCGCACGTCATGGCCGCATACACTGCCAGATTGCCGCCCTTGGAATGTCCGCCCAGATAAAACCGGAGATTTCTCTTTCTGGCAAGCAGCTTGGCCACCCGGTTTGTATACTCCGTGCTTCTCAGCTGTGCCCCCACCGGCGTCCGGTACGCCATGTTGAAATCCTCCTTCCAGCCAATCAGCGCGTCATCCGTCCCCCGAAAGGATATAAAGATATCGCCGTTCCCCAGCAAAAACGTCACTGCACAAAACTGTGTCCCCTCGTCGGCGTTCATCTCCTGCACCAGAAAATTCACTTTTGTGTTCCGGTATCTGCGCGAGAACGCCGCCTTGTAAAAGAGTTCCCTGTTTTTGTCAAGCTCCCATTTTACGGAGATGAAATCGTGCCAGTCCATCCGCTGCGCCACATCGCACAGCGCGACAGCCGGCTTGTTGTCGTCTATTCCCGGAACAATGCCATCAAATATAAAATAAGAAAAATGTGAGAAGACAAGTCCGTCAATCTCACAAAAGGGCTTTTCCGTAAAGGTAAAGCCCCCAAATTCATACACATATGAAATAATGTCTCCCATAAATCCTCCCTGCTGCCCTCGGACGGCAGCCGTCACGATTCTGTCAGTACAGCATTCCGTCGTAGTAGAGCAGCAGCTGTCCTACCACATTGTTGTACTGCAGCATTCCCTCCTCGACACCGTTGAGTTTCAGCGTGGTGTCCATCAGCTTGTCAGAGACCTTCCGCACGGTGGAAGTCTGTACGACCGCCGCCCGCTCAACCTCCTGCCAGCTCTCTCTCGTCAGAAAAACATTGTCGTCCGCCACTCCATCGCTGATTCGCACATGTGCTCTGTAGATCTTCTCGTCCCCTCCAATCGACTTTTGAAAATCCCGGTTGACATAGTCCAGCACACTGAGGTATCCGCAGTACTGCAAAAACGGATCGTCCGAATTGATGCATGCCAGGTAGCCAATCATATTTGCGTCATCCTCATAGATAAATCCCTTTGTGTGCGCCAGCTCATGGCAGATTGTCGGCGCCATATTGGTGATATACATCACGGAGTTGATATTTGCCTCCATTGAAAATGGGAAATAATATCCCATTATGTACTGCTGACTGAAAAATTCGGAAAAAGTCAGGTATTTCGGCGTCACATAAAACCCCGAAAGCTGGTCGTACTCCTCGCCAAGCTTTGCCATCGCCTGCCTGGATGCCTCCACCAAATCCCCGCTGTAATACGCATCGCCGCTGTCGTCATGCGGAATCTGTTTCTCCAGCTCGTTGCACTTCCTGACGATGTAGTCGCGCAAAACTGCCAGATCTCTCTTAGAATAGGCAGTTTTATCCGCAGCCCTCGCAGTATGTACCTGTGTCACCGCATCTTCCAAGATGCTGACAACCATTCTGTCGGACTGCGTTTTTCCGGCCAGATATCGGTCGGAAAAACTTGAGCCGTGGTACAGGATAAAACAGTTTAATGTCATCACATAGCAGACAGCCAATGCCGTCCACGCATAAAATCTCCCAAATCCCCTGACAGCCCTCCTGAACTTCCGCCCACAGATCAGGCTGGTCAGCCAGAATCCAGCTACAAACAGCGTGAGGACCACCGCAAGAATCAGCATGATC
>CAMWOK010000401.1 GCA_947175845.1 uncultured Lachnospiraceae bacterium
GGATATGGGGATGCTCTATGTGATGACCCGCGCGGACTATGAGCGCTTTTCGGGTCACTCGTACAATGAGATTTTGCAGGGGCATGTGATGGTCGCCTCCTCAGGAAATTTTGCGCAGGACTTTGCAAAAAATCAGATAGAACTGTTTGGGCGCACGTATCCGATCACGGAGATAATGGAGTTTCCGGACGATTTTCCCAACATGGATATCAAGGAATTTATCGGGGACGCGAAAGTGATCTATGTCGTGGTGGAGGATGACCGCGCGCTTGAGGCGTTCTGCGCAGAGGCCGAGGTGCAGTATCACATTGTGATGGACATTGACGGGACGCAGGAGGAGCGCAGGGCGTTTGCCGCGGCGGTGCGGGATGTGATTGACTGCAGCAAAAACGAGCTGGGATTTACGACGGGGATTGTCCGTTCCAGGGAGGAGCAGCGCAGGGAGTATCTGGAGATGAACGGCGGATTTTTGTTTCTGGGGCTGTTTCTCGGGAGCATGTTTCTCATGATAACGGTGCTGATCATCTATTACAAACAGATTTCGGAGGGCTTTGAGGACCGGGAGCGCTTTGCCATCATGACGAAGGTTGGCATGGGGCGAAAGACGGTGAAATCCGCGATCAACGCGCAGGTGCGCACGGTATTTTTCATGCCGATCACGGTTGCGGTCGTCCATCTTGCCATGGCGTTTCCCATGCTCAAGGCGTTGATGCTGGTGTTTGGCCTTGCCAACGCGTCCCTGTTTGTGGGCTGCCTGGTCGTGACGGCGGCGGTGTTTGCGCTGATTTATTTTGTTGTGTTCAAACTCACGTCGAGAAGCTACTACAGGATTGTATACCGATAGGGGACTGTTAACGCATTCAAGGAACAAAAGCGTGATCAAAACGACATTGACAGGTTTTGGAAAAGATGCTATTCTGAAATTATCATATCGAAACTTTACGAAATAATAAACTGGAAAGGCATGAAGATTATTTCAAAGGAACAGGGGGTTGTTGAAAAGTGAAGCGAAGAGAAAGACAGTTTCAGAGAGCGCTTGTGTTGATGTTGACGGTTGTGCTGACGGTCTGCAGTCTGACGGCCTGCGGCAAAGAGACGGGGTGGCGCGCAAGGGAAGTGGCGGTGATAGACGACAATTACCGCACCTGGTACGAGATTTTTGTGTATTCGTTCTGTGACAGCGACGGGGACCAGGTCGGGGATCTTCAAGGAGTCATCTCGAAACTTGATTACATCGCGGATATGGGATTTAACGGGATCTGGCTCATGCCCATCATGCCGGCGGCGTCCTACCACAAGTATGACGTGAAGGATTATCAAGCGATCGAGGCGGAGTACGGCACTATGGGGGATTTCGAACAGCTGGTTGCAGAGTGTGACAAGCGGGGGATCAAGCTCATTATTGATCTGGTGCTCAACCACACCTCCTCCGAGCATCCCTGGTTTGTGGGGGCCTGCGACTATCTGGAATCTTTGGGGGAGGGGGAGGAGCCTTCTGCAGAAGCGTGCCCGTACTATGAGTACTACAATTTTGTGAAGGGCAAGCCCAACTCCGACACGTGGTATCAGGTTGGGACGACGGATTATTATTACGAGGGAATGTTCTGGAGCGGGATGCCGGACGTCAATTTTGAGAGTGAGGCGCTTCGGAGGGAGTTTGAGGCGATCGTGGACTTCTGGATGGAGAAGGGCGTGGGCGGATTCCGCCTGGATGCGGTCAAGGAGTTCTACAGTGGTTCGACCGGAAAAAATGTGGAGGTGCTGACCTGGCTCAACGATTATGTGAAGGCGGCATACCCGGATGCCTACATGGTCGGGGAGGCGTGGGAAGGACTTAATACATACGCGCAGTACTACGCAAGCGGCATCGACAGCTTTTTCAATTTTGAGTTTGCGGGGCCGACGGGGGTGATCACCAAGACGATGATGTTCAGCGGTGAGACCAACAGCGCGCAGGCCTACGCCAAGGCCCTGGTCAGAGTGCAGAACGCGATCCGCGACTACCGCGCGGACGCGATTGACGCCCCGTTTTTTGTGAATCACGACATGGCGCGTGCCGCGGGATACATGCAGTATGACCAGCGCAAGGTCAAGATGGCGGCGGCTCTGAACATCCTGATGAGCGGCAGCGTGTTCGTGTACTACGGGGAAGAGATCGGCATGACTGGCAGCGGGAAGGACGAGAACAAGCGGGCGCCAATGTACTGGTCTGCGGACGCCCAGGCGGAGGGCATGACCAGGGGGCCGCTGGATATGGAGCCTCAGGAGAACCAGTTTGCCAGCGCCGAGGAGCAGATGAAGGCGGCGGATTCGATCTACAGCTTCTACAAGGATGCAATCCTGCTGCGAAACCAGAACCCGGAGATTGCCAGAGGAACGGTCGCCCGCCTCGAGGATGTGGCGGACCTGGACATCGCCGCGATTTCCAAGACCTACAATGAGGAGACGATATACCTGCTTTACAACATCTCTGAGACGGAGGAGAAGCAGGTGGCGATGCAGCAGTATGGTGCGCTCGGGATCGCGGGATATCTCTGCGCGGACGGCGGCGAGGTGACGATGAAGGACGGAGTAGTCACACTGCCCTCGTACAGCGTGGTGGTCCTGCGCGGGGAGGCAGCTGCCGACAGACAATGATTTTTCTGAACTGTGGACTATGTGAGTAACAGTTCAGCCCAGGACTTTGCACTACGCTGCAAAGTCCGTAAGAACGCATA
>CAMWOK010000402.1 GCA_947175845.1 uncultured Lachnospiraceae bacterium
CTCCGAGACATCGCATGAAGCGTAAAGCACAGCCGCCCCTTTCTCTGCCAGTTCCCGAATCAGCGCAAACAACTCCTGCTTCGCCCCCACATCGACTCCCTGCATCGGCTCGTCAAACAGATAGATGTCACTCTCCGCCGCAATCCATTTCCCTATGACCACCTTCTGCTGATTTCCTCCGGACAAAAGCCTCACCGGCTGCCGTCCGTCCCGACACACAACACCCAGCTTTTTGATCAGACCGGAGGCGTACGCCGCTATCTTATCTCTGTTTACAAACGAAAATCTGCAAAATGTACCCAAACTTGCCGCACTGAGATGAAACGCGATATTTTCCGCCGCAAAAATCCCTTCTCTGCGCCGCTCCTCCGGAACCAATGCCATGTTATGCCTGACTGCATCTGCCGGATTTTTCAAATTGACTTCGGCTCCATCCACCCGTATCGTACCCGCTCCTCTTCTGCGCGCGCCGAACACTGTCTTGCAGATCTCAGTCTTCCCGGCACCGACAATTCCTGCCAGCCCGACAATCTCTCCTCTTTTGATGTAGAACGAAACCTGTTTTACCTTCTGTTCCCTGTCGCTAAGCCCGTCCACCTCCAACAATATCGGATGACACGCGCAGGCACGGGATTGTTTCCTTGTCCCGTCTCTGTCATTGCCCGAAGCGCTTCCGCCGAGCATTTTTTCCACGATTGTTTTTGTCCCCGTATCCTTTGTGACCGGAAAGGTATCCGTGACCCTGCCATTGCACAGAACCGTGCAGCTGTCACAGATATCCAGAATCTCCGCAATCCTGTGTGAGATAAAGATGACCGCTGTCGCTTTCTTCTCTGCAAGCTGTCTGACCATCTGAAACAGTTTCTCCGTCTCCGCCCTGCTGAGAGCCGCAGTAGGCTCATCCAGGATCAAGAGCCTGCATTCCCTGTGGATTTCCTTTGCGATCAGCAAAAGCTGTTTCTGCGCCAGTGTCAGCGTCCTCATCGGTGCTCTCAGATCTAGCCGGATATCCAGCTGTGCCAAAATATCCGCCGCACACTGCATCATTTTTTTCCGGTTGTATCTCAGGTTGATTCTGCTCTGAGATACGATATCGTCCAACATTAGATTCTCATAGACTGCAAAATCCGGAAAAAGCGCCGTATCGACCTCCTGATGCACCGTTCTGATGCCAAGCCTGCCCGCCTCCGCAGGTGTGTTCAGGAAACACCTTGTTTGATTGCAGTATATTTCACCGCGGTAATCAGGACACACACCGGAAAATATTTTCATAAGGGTTGACTTTCCGGCGCCGTTTGTTCCGACCACTGCGCGGATCTCACCGGATCTGATCTCAAAGTCCACATGTTCCAAAGCCCGCACTCCCGGAAAATCCATACAGATATCCTTTGCCGTAAATGTAAACTGTTCCATATCTCTAATACCCGATGCACTCCTTCAGCCAGTCATTCGTGACATAGTTTTCCACAGCGCCATACTCTTCGGGAGCAACACTGTAGATCGTTTCGATCGTTGTATCCTCCCTGAGCATATCCTGTGTGATCAGCGATGCCGGCATTTCGATATAATTTGTCGGTTCCCCTGTCTCCGGATCTGTGATATCCTCATAATCATTGTTCAGTTCCAGCGCCAGAATGCGGATCCCCTGCTCGCCGTTTGCCTTGAAATCCGTGCAGGCACAGGCTTTCCACTGCGAATCATCCTCCAGCATATACTGGATATCCATATTACAGATATCAACCGAGACCAGCGGAATATCGCGCTGTGACTCCCGCAATGCCTGATAGCATCCTTGAGCATAGGCATCGTATGCCACCCATACCGCATCTATATCACCCGTATCGTACTTCATCAACGTCGCACTCATCACATCGTGCATGGACGCTGTGGCATTGTTGTAATCCGTCGGTCCGATCACTTCCAGCGTATGGATCTTCCCGCTCTTCTCATACTCCTGATACCCCGTCTCCCGCCTGTCAAAAGCTGCAATATAATTTGGCCCGACCCACACCTTTAACAGATTCACCTGATCTTTGGAAGGATACAACTCCTTGCAGACATAGTCCAGCAGACTCTCCGCAAAACCCGCGTCATCCTGAAAGAACTGTGTGACACCTTCTATTTCCTGTATCTGTCCCGACGCGTCGCGAAACTGCGTGTCAAATGTCACGATCTTTAACTCCGGATATTCCGCAAGCAATGACCGGAGAAACGTGTACGAATAGTCCTGTCCGCCATGCGACAGATACATCCCGTCATATCCGCCCGCCGCACAAGTACTGATATAGTTCTGGAATGCAGTGTCGTCCCCGTTGGAAAAAAACACATCACATTCCATCCCCAGCTTCTCAGCCGTCTCCTCACACTGATTCGCGCACAGTTGAAAAATCTCACTCGACGACATATTCAGGATATATGCAACCTTCTTTCCTGCAACTGGCGAAGCCGGGGCGTTTCCCACTGTCCCTGCCTGTTCCGCACACCCCGCAAGTCCGAGTGCCAGTGCCAATGCTGCTCCTGCTACCATACCAAATGCCTTAAAATGTCTCCTCACTTTCATGCCTCCGTCCAAACAATATTACAGCCCCACTTGTCGATGTCTTCACACTTGACATAGACGTGATCTTTCAGAATCTGTAGCTCCTGTTCATAGATGATAGCACATCCTTCGAACGATTAGGGCGGTCAGGCACCATTCGCACTTTTT
>CAMWOK010000403.1 GCA_947175845.1 uncultured Lachnospiraceae bacterium
TCTGTCACGGTCCCCACTGTGGAGCGGGGATTCCGGTTGGTGGATTTCTGGGCAATCGAAATCGCGGGGGACAGGCCGTCAATGCGCTCCACATTCGGTTTTTCCATCTGCCCCAGAAACTGTCTGGCGTAGGAGGACAGCGATTCCATATAGCGTCTCTGCCCCTCCGCGTAGATGGTGTCAAATGCGAGTGAGGACTTGCCGGAACCGGACAGCCCGGTCAGCACGACAAATTTGTTCCTGGGAATGTCCAGGTCGATGTTTTTCAGGTTGTGCTCGTTCGCGCCGCGAATCTTGATAACTTCTGCTTTTGGCAGCATCTTTCGTTGTTCTGTGTCCATGTTCGTACCATACCTTTCTATATGCTATTTCCATATACTACATGAAATGTTCCGTTTTACAGCCCGCCCGTCAACTCCTGGAGCTGTTTTTTGAGCTCCATCATCTTGTCGCGCAGCTCCATCGCCGCCTCAAAATTGAGGTCCGCCGCCGCCTTGCGCATATTCTTCTCAACGGTGCCAATCAGTTCCTTGAGCTCCTTCTCATTCATGGACTCAGGATCTTTTGCAAACCGCTGCTCTTCCTTTGCCACCGCCTTGGAGATGCTGATCAGATCGCGCACTGCCTTCCGGATGGTCTGGGGCGTGATGCCGTGCTCCTCGTTGTATTTCTGCTGGATGGCGCGCCTTCTGGCGGTCTCGTCAAGCGTCACCTGCATGGAGTCCGTGATGGTGTCCGCGTACATGACCACATGCCCCTCCGCATTTCTCGCCGCCCTGCCGACAGTCTGTATCAGGGAGGTCGCAGAGCGCAGAAATCCCTCCTTGTCCGCATCGAGAATCGCCACGAGCGATATCTCCGGAATGTCAAGTCCCTCGCGCAGAAGGTTAATTCCGACCAACACGTCGAACACATCCAGGCGCATGTCGCGGATAATCTCCGCGCGCTCGAGCGTGTCGATATCCGAGTGCAGATATTTCACGCGCACGCCCACCTCCGACATATACTTTGTCAGGTCCTCCGCCATGCGCTTTGTCAGCGTGGTCACAAGCACCTTGTTGTGCTTGTCCGTCTCCGCGTTGATGCGCGCGATCAGGTCATCGATCTGCCCCTCGACAGGATGAATCTCAATCTCCGGGTCAAGCAGGCCTGTCGGCCGGATGATCTGCTCTGTGCGCAGCAGCTCATGCTGTCTCTCGTACTCATTCGGCGTCGCGGACACAAACAGCATCTGGTCAATCTTGTCCTCAAACTCCTCAAACCGCAGCGGTCTGTTGTCGAGCGCCGACGGAAGGCGGAACCCATACTCCACCAAAGTGGTCTTGCGCGAGCGGTCTCCGGCGTACATTCCGCGTATCTGCGGTATCGTCATGTGCGACTCGTCTATTATAATAAGGAAATCGTCCGTAAAGAAATCCATCAGGCAGTAAGGCGGCTCCCCCTCCTTGGATCCGTTTAAGTGCCTTGAATAGTTCTCAATGCCCGAACAGAACCCCGTCTCCCGGAGCATCTCAATGTCGAAGTTGGTACGCTCCGATATCCGCTGCGCCTCGAGAAGCTTGTCCTCGCTCTTAAAGTAGCGCACGCGCTCCTTCATCTCAGCCTCAATCGCATCGCACGCCTTGGCGATCCGCTCCGGCGCCACGACATAGTGCGAGGCAGGAAATATAGTCGTGTGCTCGAGTGTCGCGCTGACCTTGTTCGTGACCGGATCAATCTCCGCGATGCGGTCGATCTCGTCCCCGAAAAATTCCACGCGTATCAGAAATTCGCCGCCCTGCGCAGGGTGGATGTCAACCACATCACCGTGCACGCGGAAGCGCCCCCTGTCGAGATCCAAATCATTCCGGTCATACTGCATCTCGATCAGCGCATGGATGACCTCGTCCCTGTCTTTTGTCATGCCCGGCCGCAGTGAGAGCATCATTCCCTGATACTCGTCCGGGCTTCCCAGGCCGTAGATGCACGACACGCTGGCAACCACCACGACATCCCGCCGCTCCGTGAGGGACGCCGTCGCAGACAGACGCAGCTTGTCAATCTCGTCATTCACGGCGGAATCCTTTGCAATATAAGTATCCGACGAGGGAATGTACGCCTCGGGCTGGTAGTAGTCATAGTACGACACAAAATATTCTACCGCGTTTTTCGGGAAAAATTCCTTGAACTCGCCGTAGAGCTGCCCTGCGAGGGTCTTGTTGTGCGCTATGACAAGCGTTGGTTTATTTAATTGCTGAATGACATTTGCCATCGTAAATGTTTTACCGGAACCGGTAACGCCGAGAAGTGTCTGGAACTGGTTGCCTTCCTGAAATCCTTTTACTAATTCCTCAATTGCCTGCGGTTGGTCGCCGGTTGGCTGATATTGCGATACTAATTCAAAATGATCCATGATAATATTCTCCCTGTGAAGTATTTTTAAAATACTCTTTCCATCCATACTAACCAGCTATCTATTCTTTTTCATTCACTAACTGCTGCAACTCCTCCTTGCTTGGAAGCACCGTTTGATATTTGCTCGCAAATATCTGATTATTATCCTTTGGCAAAGTCATTTCTACCACTGCATCTTTCTTATCCTTACAAACAATGATGCCAATTGTTGAATTTTCATCCTCAAGTTTTACTTTCCTGTCATAATAGTTTACATACATCTGCATTTGCCCAATATCCTGATGCTTCAGCTGACCGACCTTCAAAT
>CAMWOK010000404.1 GCA_947175845.1 uncultured Lachnospiraceae bacterium
GCGCTGGGCGCGCGGGCCGACAAGGATATGATACGAACAGGGGCGGACTACGCCCTTGTGGAGCTGGTTTTTCAGGTGACAGACGACGCCATGCAGCAGGAGATCCAGGCGCTCGAGATTCCGGTTGAGGAGGATGGCATCATCATCATCCAGCGCAGGATACAGCCCAGCCGCAACCTGTTTAAGATATGCGGTGAGACGGTTACAGCAAAGCAGATAAAAGCACTGTCGGAACTTTTGATCGATATACACGGACAGCATGAGCATCAGTCCCTTCTGTACAAGAAAAATCACATGGAGATTCTCGACGCCTTTGCCGGGGAAGATCTTGCGGCCATAAAGGAAGAACTTTACGAAAAATACCAGATATACGCAAAACTGAAAAAGGAGCTTGCCGAGTTCTGTGTCGATGACAGCGCGAAGGCGAAGGAACTCTCGCTTGCCGAGTTTGAGTATCAGGAGATAGACGAGGCAGGGCTCAGGGCAGGCGAGGACGAGGAGCTTGAGCGGGATTACCGCAGGATGGCAAACAGCAGGCAGATTGTGGAGGCGGCGGACAAGGCGTACCAGCTCACCGGCAACGGGGATCAGTCGGCGGCAGACGCTGTCGGATATGCCGTGCGGGAGCTGCGCAGCGTGGAGAGCTATGACGACAGGGCGCGGGAACTCGCCGACGAGCTTGAGAATATTGATGCCCTGATCAGCGACTTCAACCGGGAAATTGCCGAATATATGTCCGATATGGAATTTGACGCAGAACAGTTTGCCCAGATGGAGGAGCGGCTGAATCTGCTGAATCATCTGAAACGCAAATACGGCAACAGCATTGATGCCGTCTTGCAGTATCAGGAAGCGCTCGGGGAGAAGATAGAGAAGCTTCAGAATGCAGATGCGTACAAAGCCCGGCTTGAGACAAAATTAAAGGAGAGCCAGACAAAGCTGAAAACGCTGTGTCAGAAGGCGTCCAAAGTGCGCAGCAAGGAGGCGGCAAAGCTTGAGAAGGATATGGTCGCGGCGCTGACTGACCTGAATTTTCTCGATGTGCAGTTTGAGATACAGGTGCGAAAGAAGGAGGAGATAACCGCGATAGGCTATGATGACGTGGAGTTCATGATATCGACAAACCCCGGCGAACCGTTAAAAAGCCTTGGAAATGTGGCGAGCGGCGGCGAACTTTCGCGCATCATGCTGGCAATCAAGACTGTGCTCGCATCGCGGGATCGCATACCGACTATGATATTTGACGAGATTGACACCGGCATCAGCGGCAAAACAGCCTGGAAAGTGTCCGAGAAGCTCGGCAGACTCTCGCGGAGCCATCAGATTATCTGCATCACCCATCTGCCGCAGATCGCGGCCATGGCGGACAGCCACTACAAGATTGCAAAGCAGGCCGTGGCAAACAAGACGGTGACAGATATTGTGCAGCTGAATGAGCCGGAGACTGTCGACGAGCTTGCGCGGATGCTTGGCAGCGACGAGATCACGGACACTGTGCGGGAGAACGCGCGGGAGCTGATTCGCACTGCGCAGGCCAAAAAGTCAGAATATTAACACAAATATTGAATATAAGGTTGAAATTCTTTTAAAGGAAGATTATACTATAATTATACCAAATTTGGGAAGTCTTTCAGAAATTCAGTTGGTGAAATGTTACAATGATGATGCCGGTCATGCTCGTGCTGTTTTCTGGGACGAAGGGAATGGCAACACAAGGAACTCGGTCAGGTAGGAGGAAAACAGATGGATTTAAAAGAGTTTATGGATATGAAAAAGCTGCAGAAGATACAGGATGACTTTTCGAGTGCTACGGGGCTTGCAGCCATAGCGGTCGGAAAGGACGGGGAATACCTGACAGAGGGAAGTAATTTTACTGAGTTCTGCATGAAGTACACGCGCGGTTCGACAGAGGGAAACAAGCGCTGTGTCAAGTGCGACAATGAGTGCAAGGGCACCTATTTCTGCCATGCCGGGCTGATGGACTTTTCCGTGGACATTGTGGTGAACGGGGAGAAGCTGGGAGCCGTCATAGGCGGACAGGTGCTTCCGAGCGAGCCTGACGAGGAGACATTTCGGAAGACGGCAAAGGAGCTTGGCATCGATCCCGACAAGTACATACAGGCGCTCAAGAAAGTGCCCGTGAGCACGGAGAAAAAGATACGTGCCTCCGCAAACCTGCTGGGTGTTATCGTCAACCAGCTTGTCAATCTCGAGTATTTCAAGTACAACAATGCAGGAAAACTGGATTCCGTGAAAGACAATATCAAGCAGGCGGGCGAGCTGGTGCAGACCATCAATGCCCACACGGGGAATCTCAAGGGAATCGCCAAGAAGCAGACTATCCTGTCACTGAACGCTACCATAGAGGCAGCCAGAAGCGGCGAGGCAGGGGTAGGATTTGCAGTGGTTGCAAAGAGTATGCAGGATTTGTCCAGCCAGTCAGCTGGAATCTACAATGATATCGAACAGTCCGTGGAACAGATCACACAGCTGATCAACTCCATGACCGCAGTGTTTGAAGAATAAATAGTTCAAACGAAAAAGGGCTGCTGTTCGTGAGGGCGCAATAATCTATATGAAAACCAGAACGATTTGAAAACGCAGAAACAGAAGAGCGAAAAGTTGCTCAAACGATAAGAAATATGGGGTGTGTCGGTTGCAGTGCCCTATATTTTTGTGGACAGCTGGATGTAAA
>CAMWOK010000405.1 GCA_947175845.1 uncultured Lachnospiraceae bacterium
AGTGGTTTTGCATGGCTTGATGCCCGTAACAGGAAGCCGAAGGCTGAACTGTTACCCTATGTGAATCGGATATTGGAAAAAAACTTGACAAAGTGGTGAAAGAACGATATAGTTAGTTCTGTACTTGAATGTACCAGTGTGTATTTGAGACACACTGGTACATTTGTTATCACGCTAGGGGTGCACATCGCTGAGACTTTACCCTCATTACTTGAACCGGATAATACCGGCGTAAGGAAGCAGTACGGGAATAATACTTGGGACGATTTTGATTTGGAAGCGGATTCTGTGGACAGCGCAAGACAGGCTGCCGGGTTGTGGATTCCAAAGTGCGAAATCGTGATGATGCTGACCTCCTCGCGAAAACGAAGGAGGATTTTTTATGTTGTACAATGTGGTAGTAAACGAGTGGGGCGAGACGACTTATGTCCCAACGGCACTTGGTAACGGACTGCTCGCGGCAGTCATCATGGTACTGCTCTTAGCGGCGGTGGCGTTTGCGAAACTCCATCTGAGACGGGGGCAGATGCGCGCTTGGCAGAGCGGCGCGGGGGACAGTTCAGGCAGAGCCGGGCTTTTGACGCTCCGGCAGCTTGTGTTCTGCGCTATGGCAGTCGCGCTCGGCACGGTGCTCTCGAACATCAAGCTGTTTCATTTTCCGACGGGTGGCTCTGTCACGCTGCTGTCCATGCTGGTGATCTGTCTGCCCGGCTATTTTTTCGGGCTTGGCGCGGGGCTGATGACGGGGCTTGCGCACGGTGTGCTGCAGCTTTTGATTGACCCGTATGTGCTGTTTCCCATGCAGCTTGTGATGGATTATCTGCTCGCGTTCGGCGCGCTCGGGCTGTCCGGCCTGTTTGCGAATGCGAAAAATGGTCTGATGAAAGGCTATCTCGTGGCTGTGCTGGGGCGCTATGTCTTTGTGGTGCTGTCGGGTTGCATTTTCTTTGGCGCCTATGCATGGGAAGGCTGGGGCGTGCTCCCGTACTCTCTGGTGTACAATGGTATCTACATCTTTGCGGAGGCAGCGGTGAGCGTGGCGGTCATGCTTCTGCCGCCGGTGAAGTCGGCAGTCGCAAGAATCCGGCGGGCGGCGCTATAAAACAGCGTTTTTCCTGTTGCAATCGGAGGGCGCAGGAAGTAGAATTATAATCAGCAGCAGATGATTTGGGGAGGAAATTTTGAGACATGCCAAGAACAGTGAACATCGGGGGACAGGATTTTGCGTCCATCATTACGAACAATGCGTTTTATGTGGATAAGACATTATTTATCAAGGAGTGGTGGGAGAATCTCGACAGCGTTACGCTGATTGCCCGTCCGCGCCGTTTTGGAAAGACGCTCAACATGAGTATGGTGGAACAGTTCTTTTCTATTGAGTATGCAGACCGCGGCGATCTGTTTGAGCATCTCAGGATATGGAAGGAAGAAAAATATCGAAAACTCCAGGGGACAATTCCTGTCCTCAGTCTCAGTTTTGCAAATGTAAAAGAGAACACCTACGAAAAAACAAAGATCCGCATCTGTCAGATACTTACAGACCTGTATATCAAAAATGCCTTTCTGCGGGGCAGCAGTGTGCTCACGAACATGGACAGGGAATACTTTGACAGGGTTTCGGAACAGATGGCAGAAACCGATGCGGTGATAGCGCTGCATAAGCTAAGTGATTTTATGCGTCGGTTTTATGGAAGAAAACCAATTATTTTGCTGGATGAATATGATACGCCAATGCAGGAGGCGTATATAAATGGATACTGGGATGAGATGGTTTCGTTCACAAGGAACCTGTTCAACGCGACGTTCAAGACAAATCCCTACTTTGACCGGGCGATTATGACAGGGATCACAAGGGTCAGCAGGGAGTCGATATTTTCTGATCTGAACAATCTGGCAGTAATCACTACAACGTCTGACAAGTATGCGGCGGCGTTTGGGTTTACCCAGGACGAAGTATCACAAGCCCTGTGCGAATATGGGCTGTCCGGCATGAATGGATGGATAAAAGACTGGTATGATGGGTTCACGTTCGGAAAACGGACAGACATCTATAATCCATGGTCGATCATCAATTATCTGGATACCCGGAAACTGTACACATACTGGGCAAACACCAGTTCCAACAGCCTTGTTGGAAAACTGATCCGCGAAGGCAGCAAGAACATTAAAATCATTATGGAAAATCTGTTAAATGGCGGGACGCTTCACACAAAAATGGATGAGCAGATAGTCTTCAACCAGCTTGACTGCAATGAGTATGCGATATGGAGCCTTCTGCTGGCAAGCGGTTATTTAAAAGTCGAGCGGTATGTGATGAACCCGGATACCGGAAAAGAAGAGTATGATCTCAGACTCACCAACAAGGAAGTCCGCCTGATGTTTGAGAATATGATAGAAGGCTGGTTCAAGACATGTGTGCCGGCGTACAGCGATTTCATCAAGGCGCTTCTTGAGGGCGATACCGAGGCGATGAACTACTATATGAACAAAGTAGCGCTTGCGACATTCAGCAATTTTGATGTCGGAAACAAGACGTCTGAACAGACAGAGCCGGAGCGTTTTTACCATGGCTTCGTGTTGGGGCTGATGGTGGAGCTTGCTGACCGATACAAGATTACCTCAAACCGCGAGCGCGGCTGTGGCCGCTACGAC
>CAMWOK010000406.1 GCA_947175845.1 uncultured Lachnospiraceae bacterium
GCTCTGTTGCCGAGACGCTTGTGCTGGGCGTTCTGTTTTCCATGCTCGTGCTCTTTATCTTCTTCGGCGATTTCAAGGCCAGTTTGATCGTCGGCAGCTCCATGCCGATATCGCTGCTCGCAACACTGATTTTTATGAGTTTTGCAGGCTTTTCGCTGAATGTAGTCACCATGGGCGCGCTTGTCATAGCGATCGGTATGATGGTGGACGCGTCGATCGTCGTGCTGGAGAGCTGTTTCAGGCTCAAGGACGAAAAGCCCGACTACAAGGATGCGGCAATGGTCGGAACCAAAGTGGTGGCGTCCTCTGTATCAGCATCCACGATTACGACAGTAGTTGTATATCTGCCGCTTGCGACAATGAAAGGACTTGCAGGACAGCTCTTTTCGCAGCTGGGATTTACGATTATATTTGCCATGATGTCATCACTGGTCGTGGCGATAACGCTGATTCCCATATTTTTCTGGAAGTACAGGCCAAAGGAAAAAAAGAATACATTGGCGAACAGGATAGTGGGAGCGATAGGAAACGGATACAAGAATCTGCTTAGGCATATCATGTTGAAAAAGAAGACCGTCATGCTGGTGGCAGTGGGACTTCTGGTGCTTGCGTACATGCTTGCAGGGCAGCTGGATGTGGAGCTGATGTCGGCGACAGGGCTCGACAACATGAGTATTTCCATAGAGCAGCGTTCGGGAACCCGGCTTGAGGTGATAGATGAGAACATACAGTTTATCGAGCAGATGGTGATTGACGATCCCGACTTTTCCGGATGCAATCTGACGATTAGCGGATCGTCGGCAACCATCACCGCGTACCCGTCTGACACGTGTGAGAAAAGTATCCATGAGCTTGTGGACTTGTACAATGAAAAGCTGATGAACAGCACGAATATGAGCGTTATCGTGTCGGCAGGCGGCAGCGGCATGACGTCCATGATGAGTGTTATGTCGAGCACAGAGGTTGATATGTCCGGCGATAACATTGAGGATCTCAAGACTGCTGCAAGGCAGGTGGATGCGATTATGATGGGAGTACCGGGAGTTATCAAGACCTCGAGCGATCTGACGTCAGATGCATCACAGGTGAAGATTAAGATAGATCCGCTCAAGTGTATGAATGTGGGACTCACGGCGGTGCAGGTGGCGAGCGAGATGTACAATGCCAGCAGCGGGATTGACGTCATGGACATGACGATCGGCACGGAGGAATACTCTGTGAGAATGGAGTATCCAAAGGACAGCTATGTCAATATGAACCAGCTTCTAAATCTGGAGATTGCCACGCCCACAGGAAACATAATCACAGTGGGAGATGTGGCGGAAGCTGTTTATTCGGATGTGCCAAACACGCTTGTGCGCGTGGATGGAAAGTATCAGGTTGCTATTACAGCATACACGACAGACGCTGCGAAGTTCACGGCGCAGGCGGCCATTTTCGAGGCGGTGTCCGAGGCGGAGCAGCGGGGAGAATTTCCGGAGGGTGTCGGGCAGACGCAGAATATGATGAACGAGATGATCAACGAGGAGTTCACCGCGATCGGAATGGCTATTTTCACTGCGGTTTTCCTGATCTTCCTCGTCATGGCCATGCAGTTTGAGTCCCCGATATTCTCGCTCATGGTCATGCTCAGCATTCCGTTCAGCCTGATCGGATCGTTCTTTTTGCTGTTTATCACTGGTTCCACGCTGAACATGACATCCCTGATGGGTGTGCTGATGCTGGTGGGTATCGTTGTGAACAACGGTATCCTGTATGTCGATACGACCAACCAGTTAAAGGAGACAATGCCGCTGAACGACGCCCTGATGGAGAGCGGGCATCTGCGCCTGCGGCCGATTCTCATGACGACGCTGACAACCATTTTGTCGATGATACCGATGATATTTGCACAAAATGAGAATGCGGCGATGATGAAGGGCATGTCTCTGATCATTATTGGCGGCCTGATTACATCCACGCTTCTGATTTTGCTGCTGCTGCCAAGCTTTTATCTGCTGATGAGCAAGCAGGGGCGCATGGAGGCGAAGGAGCGGCGGAAGATGAAGCGCCAGAAGCGGCTTACGGAAAAGAAGAAGTCCGGCGACATGTAATATTTTTACATATTTTTGCTGTAAAAAGCGGCACTGATATTTTTGATGAAAAAAAATCAGTGCCGTTTATTTTGGCAAAAAGTCCATATACTACATTTGATACAGCGACAAACTTAGTAAGGTAGTGGATGGATGAAAGCAGAGAAAATCAAACATACTGCGCTGAACAGGCGGATAAAATATCTTTTATTTTTATATGTTTTCTTGGGATTTGCAATCGGATTATTCTGTTGGGCGACCTATGCGTACTATCAGAGTACTGTGCCAAGCACAATCAGTATCAAGGCAGGTACGAGCGAGGAATTTAATCTGCGCATCCCTGCATCAGGGGTTCTCGGCACAGATTCCGAGACAGTGCTCGCACTCAATCAGCCGCTGACGATCGTGGCGGGGGACACCACAAGCTCCTATCAGATGCGGCTGAAACTTTTTGGCATTGTTCCGCTCAAGGATGTGGACATTCAGATCATAGAGAACACGACACTGACACCTGTGGGGCGGCCCATTGGCTGTCTCATATAAACATCTGACGCTGCCGAACATACTACTTGTGTAGAT
>CAMWOK010000407.1 GCA_947175845.1 uncultured Lachnospiraceae bacterium
TTTTTGAACGGGGGAAAAGCCTATGCACTTTTTGAGAAGTACTGCGCACAGTATATCAGACAGGGCGGGAGCAGGATTTATAAACTGCCCTCCACAAGCCCGGCAAACGCGGCGTGGTCGACCGAGCGGCTGACCCAGGCGTGGAGGGAAAAGCTGGGTGAATGCTGCGTTTGGCATACAGATTAGAAAGGATACCAGTGTGTAATGGAGTATGAATTTGATGCGATTAAGGGATTTCAGGAGTACTGCAGCGAAAAGAGAAGAACGTTGGCAGAGATAGCGGACACAGAGCAGAGAGCGCTGCAGGAGAAGGTGCTTGTGGCAAGGTCGCTGCTGCACCACGAGACAGAGCAGATGGCGCTTGCGTACACGAAGTACACGGCGGTGCTAGAGGAGAAGACCGGCGGCGACGCGCAGCAGCTCTCGCCCCTGCAGGAGGCCATGATGTCCACAGTCTGCGCCGGGCTTGAGGACACGTCCTTCAACAAGTGGAAAGCCAATCTCACAGACGCGGTCTGCCAGGTGCAGGAGACGGAGCAGGTTGGCAGGATGCCGCGCTTTTCAAAGGCCTGCGACAAGATACTCGACAGCCTTGACATCGACTTCTCGGACGTCGAGGCCGAGCTTAGGGTGATCTTTGAGCCGGAGTGTATCTACAACACCCTGATACTGCTCGTCACGGCGATAAAGAGCTACTGCGAATTTTTAGACGGGCTTTCCGAGCGGCAGAAGAAGTCATCTTAGAGAAAGGAAAGGGCTTTGGTCGGAATGCAGGGAGAACAGCAGAAAAAATACCGGACGAAAAATAAGGACGCGATAATGACCTATCTGGAAACGCACAGGGAGCACAGCTTCAGCGCCTACGATGTCAACGCGTACATGCAGGAAAACGGCATACAGGTGAATCTGACAACGATTTACCGCAATCTGGACAAGCTCACCGAGAGCGGTGTGATACTCAAATACAAGACAGCAGAGGACGAGTTCTGCCGCTATCAGTGCGCCAAGCCGCACGCGCACTGCCATGAGCACATTCACATGCAGTGCAGGGCGTGCGGCAAGATCCTGCATCTGGAATGCGGCTTTATGGAGGAGATAACAAAACACCTGTACGACCATCATCGGTTTGCCCTGGAATGTGCGGGTTCTGTGCTGATGGGCGTGTGCGCGGAGTGCCGGACAAAGGCGGGGCAGCGTGTCTGAACGGATTACAACAAAGGAGTGCAAATCGTATGGAAATGTGGGATATCTATGATGCGGACAAAAAACGCACAGGGCGTACCATGAAAAAAAATGACTGGTGCCTGAAGGACGGCGAGTATCATCTGACGGTGCTCGGCGTCGTGGCGCGGCCGGACGGCAGATTTCTGATAACCAGGCGCGTCATGACCAAGGCGTGGGCGCCCGGCTGGTGGGAGGTCTCCGGCGGTGCGGTGCTTGCGGGCGAGGACTCAGAAGATGCCGTTTTGCGGGAGGTCCGGGAGGAGACAGGGCTTGATGTGTCCGGCTGGGACGGCGGCTACCTGTTTAGCTACAGGCGGGAAAATCCCGGAGAGGGAGACAATTATTTTGTGGATATCTACCGTTTCTGCGCCGCGTTTGACGAGGCGGATCTCCGCCTGCAGGAGGCGGAGACAGACGGGTATCTGCTCGCCACGGCGGACGAGATCAAGGCGCTTGCAAAGCAGGGGATATTTCTGCATTATGACAGCATCAAAAGTGCGTTTGAGATGTGACAACACGCGCCGTCACTCCTCGAGGGATGCCGGCGCATCGCCGGCCAGATAGCGGTTCAGGATCGCCTGGATGCGCTGCTGTACAGTCCGGGCAATCTCGACGGTGCTCATGTCCTTGTAGTCGTCATAGTAGAGCGGCTTCAGATAGTACACAAAGGTCTTGATGGGGCGGAGTGTCCGCTCCTCCAACCCGCGGTAGGAGTCAATCAACACGACCGGGACGATCGGCACCCTGGACCACACGGCGCTCTTGAAGGCGCCGGGCTTAAACTCCGTGGTGGAGTTGCCGTTGCGGTGGTATCCGCCCTCCGGGAAAATGATGAATTTGCGGCCCTGCTTTGCCTCGTTGGCCATCTCGCGGATGATTTTGACGGACTGTCTGGCGTCCTCCCGGTCCATGCGCTTGCCGCGCACTAAGTTGATAAACTGCTTTACCAGGGGCGCGTTCGACTTCTCAATATCCATGACGACAGAGCAGGGCTTGTCGTGGGTGAGCATGATGCCGAGCGCGTCGTACTTTCCCTGATGGTTGGGGCACATGATATAGCCGCCCTCATCCGGGAGGTTGTGCGTGCCGTATCCCTCCGTGGTGATGCGGCCGGGCTTGATCATGCGGCGGATGCACAGCCGGTCAAGGGCATACATCTGTTCTTCTGAGTATTTTTCGGGATGGCGCGATACATACTCCATCTGCGGAATCATATAGATGCGGTGCAGGTTTCTGAATATAACGTGAAAAAATCTGGAAAACATAAGCAAACATCCTCTTTCTTCCAAGTGTACTGTGCTTTCAGTATAAAATATAAATCCGATTTCGTCAATGAAGCGCGGACAACAGAATTGACTTGTGTTTTCCGGGTGTTTGACAGTTGAATAGAGTTAAAAATCTTTGCAGGCCTTATAAAACCTG
>CAMWOK010000408.1 GCA_947175845.1 uncultured Lachnospiraceae bacterium
CCCCATTTTTTTTTAATGATACTGCTACCACCGAGATCTACCCAAGGAGTAGCGGCGGCAGCGTCAGATGTGTATAAGAGCAAGGTCATACTGCTCCTCCTAATCTTCTTTCTGTTATTCTTTGAATTTCCTGCGGTATTCCAACGGGGAATACCCTGTGTTATCCTTAAACATCTTAGTAAAATACGAAAAATTACTGTAGCCCACGTAGATGGAGACGGTATTGATCGGCAGATCGCTGTGTACCAGCAGGTTCCTGGCTTCCTCCACCCGCTTCTGCAGGATGTAGGCGCTGATGGAAATACCGACCTCCTTCTTAAAGATCCGCGCCATATAATCCGTGTTGAGATACACCATCTCCGCGAGCGCGTCACGCCGGATCTCCTCCTGGTAATGAGAATCAATGTACTGGCGGATCTTTTCGGTCACGGTCGCAGTCCTGTTCACATACTTCTCGTACCGGACTGCCTCGTGTATCAGGTCGGACGCATATGCGAGCGCCCCGTAGATACCGTCCGGTACATCCCGGTGCATCCGTTTGTCCTCCCGCTCCGAAAAGAGAAGATGCGCCTTGATCTCCCTCCTTGCAAGCCAGGAGTACACAATCTGCGTGACATCCACCCGGAAGGCTTCCAGAATCTGCCTCGTCACCATCTCCTGTCGCTCCATCTCCTCCAGATACGCTCTCATGCTGACGGCAAGCGCCTCCTCCTTCCCCTCCTCCATCAGGATTTCCCACAGCCCCATATTGGGATTGCGGTACGTGTTCTCAGGGTGGATAAAATCCGACAGATACAGTACGCGGTTCCACACCGACAGGCTGTTGTCCCGCATCCTGCGAACCTGTGCCAGCACCTTTGCCATCTCAAAACCATTCTGGGCTGCCCCTGCTCCCGCCCAGAGATTCATCTCAAAATTCTCCTGAAACCAGCTGACAAACCGCGCGAATGCCGCTTTCGCAGCAGCACCGTCCACACATCCGCTCTCTCGACAGATGACGACGCAGCTGCCCGACTCCACCGACACGACGGACTCCACCGACAGACCGCTGTCTGCGAGCAGCTCAGAGAGCACATTTCCCATCACAAAATAAAGCGTGCCTCTGTCCCAGATCCCCTCCTGCGCCTTCCCGTCATAGAAGACGACATACAGCAGAAAAAAACTGTCATTCAGATAATCCCTGTCCCGGCGCTGTGCCTCCGCGCCAAACGGCTCAGACGGAACCCGCCCGGCAAGCACCTCCCGCCAGCACTCCCTGCAGATGACCGACTGGTTCTGCTTCCAGTGCCTGCTCTCCCTCTGGTAATCCGCAAACACCCTCGCCTGCTCTGCCTTTTGCACCGCCTTCATGAGCGCACAGGAGAGCTTGTCAAAATCGACTGGCTTGAGCAGATACTCCACACTGTCGAGCGCGATTGCACGCCTCGCGTAGTCAAATTCCGCATAGCTTGTCAGAAAGATGACCGACATTCTGTACCCTTTGCTGCGCACCCACTCGATCAGATCAAAACCACTCTCCTGGGGCATGACGATATCGCTGATGATCACATCCACATCCGCCATCTCCATGATCATCTGCGCCTGCTTCACAGAAAACGCCGTGTAGACCGCGTCGATCCCGCAGTCCTTCCAGTCCACATTTTTCTTGATACTCTCTATCATGTATTCCTCGTCGTCAACCAGCAAAAGATTCATAGTCCTCTCCTTTTTGATACGGAATATGGATATCGACAATCGCACCCCCGAGCGGGCTGTTCTCAAAATGGATCTCACCCTTGTCCTGATAGTAATAATAAAATCTTTTCATGCAATTTTCTATCCCGACATGCTCCCCGCCTTTCGAGATATCCTCCCCGCGCTGCAGTCCCTGCAGAATGTCCCGCGGAAACCCCTTTCCGGTGTCCGAGATATAGATATTCACGTACTTTTCATCCGCCCGGTCCTCCGGGTAGACCGTGACCGATATCAGCGTTTGCTCCGACAGGGTCAGCGCGTGCTTTGCTGCATTCTCCACAAAGACCTGGATCAAAAACGGAAAGATCAGCGCGTCCGCAACCTCCTCCTGTATCTCGATATAGTACTCAAAATTGTTCGGATGGCGCAGCAGCAGTATTTTGAGATAATTCTGACAGTGCGTTGTCTCCGCCGTCACCGGGACGAGCTCATGCACATTTCGAAAAATATAACTCAGGTATTCCGCGGTGATCCGGCTCATCTGCTTCGCGCCATCGTACTTGCCAAAATCGATCATGCTGTAGATGAAATTCAGGCAGTTGAGATAAAAGTGCGGCCGGATCTGGAGCTTTAAATAGTCCATCTCCACCTTCTGCTTCTCCAGTTCCTGCTCATACAGCGTGATCTTAAGTTTCCGGATCTGCTTGATCATATGCTTAAATTTGTCGTCGATCTGTTCCAGTTCCAGCAGATTGCTCTCGGTCAGGACAAATTTGTAGTCACCCTCATCATAATTTTCCAGATTGCCCACAAACTGCTGCACAGGTGCCAGCAGATTCCTTTTCAGCCACCAGATCATAAATGCGGAGACGCCGATCAGCGTACTCGCGATCACACAGAGCACGATCACACTACCCAGCATCAGCTCCATCATGCGCTCTCCGGAGACACGCATCTGGATCTCAAACG
>CAMWOK010000409.1 GCA_947175845.1 uncultured Lachnospiraceae bacterium
AGACGTTTCATGACGCATTGGTGCCTTTCGCAGAAAGGCGGATTATAATTATGATTTATGAGCAAAAAAAGCACCTTGTTCCTGTTAAGCATTCTGCATATCTGTATTTTGGGTATCTGTATCCTGACCATATACAACAACAGGCACTCTGGAATCACGATCGCACATGTATCGTCTGACACCAGGACGACTGTCACACAGCTCGAACCAGATACGATAACAGAACCGCCATTAAAGGACGAAAGCGCACAGCAAATCGAAACCGTACCAGATACCCAGGAGGAGGCGACAGAGACAGAGACGGAAACGATAACGCAGACAGAGACAGAGACAACACCTGAGACAGAACCCGGATATTCTTTTCGTTTTACCGGAAAATATAAAAATCTGAATATCAGAGACGCTCCCTCCACAAATGCCAGAATTATCGGCAAAATTCCTGTTGGAGGCTGCGGCAGTGTGCTGGAGCTAACAAATGAAAAATGGATGCTCGCAGAGTACGATGGTATCGTCGGATACTGCAGCCGCGACTGGGTTGAACTGCAGACAGCAGAAAAATAACGGCTTCAAACCCCTGCAAAAACGCTCTCTCCTGCCGCGCAGCAACTCCACGTCAGGCAAAAAATATCCCGATCCCAGCTTGTGGGGATCGGGATATTTTGATCTTACCGGATCACTCTGACCTCAAATGCCGTCGTCTGCGGCGGGATGCTCATGGTCATAAAATTGGCGTGCCGCACGCGCACGCGCAGTCCGGGAACCAGGTTGGAGAAGTTCATCGGCCTTCCCATTGCGTTCAGTATCTGCGCGTCATCCGCCAGATTGAAGCGGATTGTGGAGGCTGGATTTGCGTCGCTCACCGTCATAAAACTTCTGCCGCGTCTGTCCACATTGACAATCCGGCCAACAGTCACTTCCTCGCTGCGGGGCCTATTGACCACCTGGATGACATACGCTGCCGCCTGCGGCGGGATGCTGCGCGTCGTCGCGTTGGAGAACGCCGCATTCACCGTCATTCCTCTGCGCAGATCTCTCAGCGGAATGCTGCCTCGATTCTCATCCATAATCACTGTGTTGTTTCCGACATTCAGCCGTATCGTGTCGCGCTCCCTGCCGCAGTTTGGGCAGTCGCTGTACGAGACCAGGACAAAAGAACCGTCTCTGCCCGTCTCGACATCCTCGACTGTCCCGTTTGTAATCTGAGTCAAGAACGTATTGTCCATTCGTGCCACCTGATAGGTTTTATTATACTATATGCGCACGTCTTTACACAGGATACACCAGCCTTGTCTCGTCGATCTGATACAGCACATTGTCCAGGTAGCGCTTTGCAAGATAGTTTGCCATGCCAAGATTCATGTCGAGGTAATTGCCGCAGTCCTTCGCGCTGGCGCCCGGCACCTCATCGCGGTAGTCCCTGATAAACTCGAACAGCGCCGTCATCAGCGGGACAATATCCTTCGACTCGTACTCCCCTGCAAGCAGCAGGTAAAAACCCGTCCTGCATCCCATAGGCCCGAAGTAGATGGTCTTCTCCCCGAACTCGCTGTGGTTTCTGAGGAAGGTCGCCGCCAGATGCTCGATTGTGTGCATCTCTGCGGTGTTCATGACCGGCTCCTCGTTCGGCGAGGTCATGCGCAGGTCAAAGGTCGTGATTGTACTCTCCCCGACCTTGTCCTTTCTTGAGACGTACACGCCCGGCTGTAATTTGATGTGGTCAATTGTGAAACTTGTTATTTTTTCCATCGTCTGAAACCTCCATACTTTTCTGAGACTACTTCTCAATACCTTGTCATGATATAGCTGAACGGATCGATCAGACGCTCTTTTGGGATCTCCCGCCCCCAGTGTATCGAGGAATTGAAGTTGCCCTCCGCCACGATGACAGAGTTCTCCCGCACTTCGAGCACAATGACGGAGTGGGAGTCGTTGTCCACACGCAGAATGTCGCCGACCCGGATGTTGTTATAATCCCTGTGTATCGTCGCCCGCACATCGCCAAACGCGGCATCGCTCACCGCAAACGCAAACCCTGCACAGCCAAAACCGCCTGTGTAGGTTCCGCCCTTCCAGGCGTAGTAATTGTCGTTTGTCCAGTGCATCCCCTCCGGGAAAACCGCCTTCTGCGCCATGATTGCGTCGTAAATCTGGCTGGATGCGCCCGTGTCCGCCGCCTCCTGCGCGCTCAGGCCGATGCCATGAATATAAAATGTCTGCGAATCCAGCTGAATCTGAAAATATCCGTTGCTTGTGACACCTGTGACCTGTATCGGCAAATCTGCCGCCACCTCCGGAAGCACCACTGTGCCATCGTCCGCGTCGGCCAGTATCACCGTGCTGTCATTTGTGTACAAAACGGCCTCCACAGGTGTCACTGTGTACTCCGCTGCCGCCGCGTTCATCGCGGGCGCAGCAAACAGCACCGCCGCCCCGAGCAGGAGACCTGCCATATTGTTCCATATTTTTTTTACCATCTTAAAACCCACCTTTCTCTTATTCAAGTCCTCTTTATTATAGCGCATCGCGGCAGGAAAACACAAGTCAATTCTGTTGTCCGCGCTTCATTGACGAAATCGGATTTATATTCCTGTCTTTGACAGTTAAGAGAAACAAAAAAACGCTGTAATCCTTTAAATATAA
>CAMWOK010000410.1 GCA_947175845.1 uncultured Lachnospiraceae bacterium
GTGCACCGCAGACCAGCGGAATAAAGACGCCCGCACAGGCAATCAGCGTGGCGATGGGACCGGTTTTCATCAGTTCTTTCAGATCTGTCTCAAGTCCTGCTGAGAACATCAGCAAAACGACACCGACCTCGGCAAGCTGTATCAGAAAATCTGACTGTTCGACCCAGCCAAGCAGACTCGGCCCGATCAGAAGCCCTGCAATAATTTCTCCGACCACCTGCGGAGCCTTGCATTTTCTGGCAGCGATCCCGCAGACCTTTGCGGCAACGATGATGATGGCCAGATTTTTAAACATAAAATACGATTCCATTTGATTTCCCCCTCTTTCGTAGTGTGATTCTTATCGTATTTTCTCACATGTCGTCTACATTATAGCTTTTTATATCTGCAAAATCAATATGTAAGTTTCTGAAACAATACAAATCTGTTTTTCGTGCTCTGTCTGGCAGCAGATCAAAATCCGTGCAAAAATATGTGAGCCGGACGTTCATATTTTCAAAATTGGGACATATATTGAGGTATGGACAAAAGGTAGTTTCTGATGTCCACACAGAAGGGGGCATGTATCATGGCAGCAGACAACCGGATTTTGCAGTTTTTTCCGCAGGGGCTCAGGAGCAGCTGGGCGCAGAGCGGGATAGATTTTGGAAGAGTACAGGAAATCAGGCTGCGTGTCAGCCAGCCGGTGCGGGTGCTGTCTGACCGGGAGCGCAGACTTCCTATTGTATATGGGGAGCGGGAGATGGAAGAAATTTTCCGGTATCTGTGCCACGATTCTGTGTATGCGTACGAGGAGGAACGAAAGCAGGGATACATCACAATTGAAGGGGGGCACAGAATCGGGATCACGGGGGAGCTTACGACAGCGGAAAACGGCAGGTTTATCGCCAAATATATCCGCTATATGAATATCAGGCTTGCACATGAGCACAAGGATATCGCGCGGAAAATGATAAGCTATCTCCATCGCACCAAGGAGGGGACACCGCTCAATACACTGATTATTTCACCGCCGGGTGTCGGCAAGACAACCCTGCTCAGAGATCTGATCCGCCTGCTGTCAAACGGGGGAGACGGGTACAGGGGCTGCAATGTGGGCGTGATTGACGAGAGGGGTGAGATCGCGGGGGCATACAGGGGAAGTGCCATGCTTGACTGCGGTGAGCGCACAGATGTTGTGACAGGCGGGGACAAACAGCAGGGAATTTCCATCCTGGTGCGGACTTTTGCGCCGCGGGTGATCGCGATTGATGAGATTGGCAAACGTGCCGATGCGGAGGCAATTCTTCACGCGGGAGTCAGCGGATGCAGCATACTGGCAACGGTCCATGGCAGGTCCATAGCGGATGTATGGCAGAAGACAGAGATGGAGCGGATCCTGCAGCTGGGGATGATTGACAGGTTTGTCGTGCTGTCCATGGGCGAAAATATGGACAGGTATTTCGAAATTTATGACAGAGAGGGGAACGGATTATGTGGCAGAAGTTTGTTGCAGGTGCCTGCGTGATGACAGGAGCGCTTGGATTTGGCTGGTCACTGTGCAGTGAGATGAACTGTGACATCCAGCATCTGAGACAGCAAAAACAGATTCTTTTGTATATTTCCGGAGAAATTACATATCTACACAGACCGATGGAAGAAATTTTTGATATCATAGCAGGTAAAGTTGAACCGCCGTATAATCTTTTCCTGCGCGAGGTCGCACGGCGGATGAAAGAGCGGGATGGAAAATCAATGATTCAGCTGTGGAATGAGGTGGTCGAGGAGGAAGATTACCGGACAGCATTCTCACAGATCGGCAGGGAGTACCTGACAAAGATGGGAAACTGTTTCGAGTATGAGGGAGAGCAGCTGCAGGTGGAGGCGCTTGGACTGTTTGAGATGGAGCTGGACAGCGAGATAGACAGGCTTACGACAAAGAGAAACGAGAACAGCAGGCTGATCAAGGCACTGAGCACACTTACAGGAATCTTGTGCATTATTTTATTTATGTGAAATGGGGATGAAAATGGAAGTCAGTCTGATATTTAAGATAGCGGCAGTTGGTATATTGATAACGATACTGGGGCAGGTACTGAAACACAGCGGCAGAGAGGAGCATGCGTTTCTCATCAGCCTTGCGGGACTGGTTCTGGTGCTCTCGTGGATTGTGCCTTACATATATCAGCTGTTCGAGATGATACAGGATCTGTTTGCTTTGTGACAGGATTTTATGACGGAGGCATTGTATGATTCAGATTTGTGTGCTTGCCATAGCAGGTCTTTTTGCAGCGCTTGTCATCAGAAAAGACAAGCCAGAGTTTGCCACCCTGATCATCATTCTCGTGAGTTTTCTCATCGCGCTCCGAATTCTTGCGATGCTTGGAAATGCGGTGGATACGCTGGAGGAATGGGAGGCTGTTCTGGGGGGCAATATCTCCTATGTGTCGCTGCTGTTAAAAATTATCGGAATCACGTACGTGTGTGATTTCGCGGCAAATTTGTGCAGGGATTCCGGGTATTCGGCGCTCAGCA
Organism: uncultured Lachnospiraceae bacterium; assembly: GCA_947175845.1. GTDB lineage: Bacteria > Bacillota > Clostridia > Lachnospirales > Lachnospiraceae > COE1. The sequence continues at coordinate 2,515 of CAMWOK010000410.1, forward strand.
GCCACATAGAGCTCTTTGGCAAGGTAGCGATTATGGTAGCTGGTTTTCCGATCATAAGAATCATGATCGATATGTTAGAGGGAATGATGCGATGAGTCAGGAGATGAGTTTGTGGCAGGAGATAGA
>CAMWOK010000411.1 GCA_947175845.1 uncultured Lachnospiraceae bacterium
GTGTATCGACAGTCCCCTCCTGCTGCTCGTCAGACACATTTATCTTGATGCGGCTCACGCCGTTTTCAGTCTTGCTGTCAAGCATCTTGATGATGGCATCTATCTCCTGTTCCTTCTTGGCTCTCTTATTTGCCTCAAGTTCATCCATATCTTCCAAACCGCTGAATACTGCCATATCTGGTTCCTCCTTCATTCCGTTTGCAGCTGTTCCTCCACATTTCTATTATCGTATCATACCATACATTTTGTTCGAATACAAATTCTATTTTAAAAAATTTGTAAAAGCCAGCCGCCAAACTGTTTCTTTGGCGCTGGCTTTGGGGATTCCTCTATATGTTCTGCTTGTTGCTCAGATAGCGGATGCACACGCCGTTTGCGTGGAGCACGTCACCCTCAAGCCTTCTCGAAAACAGAATCTTGCTGTCCGCGTCCTTGATGACCTCTATGTCCTCGTCACTGCTGTTCACAACCACCTCCAGCGTCTCGCCCCAGCCCATTTTCTGGAACTGAATCACGCGTGGATTTTTGTAATCCGCCGGAAAATGAAAGTTGCGCTCACGCATCAGCGGCTCCTCTTTTCTGAGTTTTATGAGCTGTTTGACAATCGAGATCTGCTCGTTGTACTTGCCCTGCTCGATGTCTCCCCACGGCATACATCTGCGGCAGTCCGGGTCGAAGCCGCCCTCCATGGCAATCTCAGTCCCATAGTAGATGCAGGTGCTGCCCGGCATGGTAAACAGCAGCGCAAAGAGACAGTTATACATGTCTAACCCGCTTGTCACATTTCTGAGCCGTATCGTGTCATGGGAGTCAAGCATGTTGAACAGGACATCATTTGTCTGCTGCATGTAGTTCGTATAGCAGCGGTTGATCATGAACTCGAAATCCTCGCCTGTGAGGCTCTTGTCGAGAAAAAAGTCCTTCATACTGCCCGCGAGCGGATAGTTCATGACCGAGTCAAACTCGTCTCCCCGAAGCCACGGCACCGCGTCGTGCCACACTTCGCCCAGGATATAGATGTCGGGCCTGATCGCCTTGAGTGCCATACGAAGCTGTTTACAGAATACATGGGAGAGTTCGTTGGCCACATCCATGCGGATACCGTCGACATCATATTTTTTCACCCACCCGCAGGCAACTTCGATCAAGTACTCGCGCACTGCCGGATTGCTGGTGTTGAGCTTTGGCATATCGTCAAAAAACGCAAATGTGTACAGCTGTCCTAGCTTTGCAGCGTCCCACTGGTTCGACAGCGGCCACTCATTTATCATAAACCAGTCAAAATACTGCGATTCACGCCCATTTTTCAGCACGTCCTGCCACGGCTTAAAGTGATATCCGCTGTGGTTGAACACCGCATCGATCATCACGCGGATTCCGCGTGCATGTGCCTGCGCAACAAACGTTCTCATAGCCTCGTCGTCGCCAAAATTGTGGTCTATTTTCTCGTAGTCCGTCGTATCATATTTGTGGTTGGAGGGCGATTCGTTGATTGGCGTTGTTTAGATTCCAGTGATTCCCAAATCCTTCAGATAGTCGAGCCTGTCCGTCATCCCCTTCAAATCGCCGCCGTAAAAGTCGTGGTGCCCAATCCCTGGCTCATATTTCCAGGGCTTTGTATTCTCCGGATTCAGAGACGGGTCCCCATTGCAGAACCGATCCGGAAAAATCTGATACCACACCGTTTCGTTCACCCACCCAGGCACTTTGTTGACATCTATCGGATTCATCCAGGGCATCGTAAAACACTGTCTGCTCCTGCCCTTGATATGCATCTGCTCCTCGCTGACAAACCCATCCTCAAAATAATACCAGCGTTCTGTGTCCGTCACCAGCTCAAAATAATACTTCAGCCGCTTGAATGCCGGCCTGATTGTCGTCGTCCACCAGAGCTGGTATTTCAGGCGCTTTTTAAATGGAATATTCGCTTTCTCGCCAGTCCACTCCTCGCCGCCGCCAAGGATTCCATTTGCAAACGGATCGCCGTAGATGATATTCACTTCCCTGACGTCATACCCTGTCCTGAGATTGAGAATCAGCTGATTCTCATCCAGCATGTAGCAATAATTATCAACTGTTCTGTGATAAACTGACGCAAACTCCATAGTCGCACCTTTTCCTTTCCTCTTTCATGATTTCCCTTCTAAATACCTGCGCTGCCGTCTCAGAAAACGTTTTCCAAAAAGCCCTTACATAAGGCTTCCAATCTTTCGTGGAAGCCTTCGTGTCATTCATAGAATGGAGTAGACGGGAGTCGAACCCGTGTCCAAAAAACCATCCCATGTACTTCTACAGGTTTAGTTGATTGTTCCGGACAAAGTCCAGTTCCCTTCTGCACAGGCGAATCAACGCCCCCATGCAGTCAGTAGCTTCATCATACGCCCACATACGCAAAGCTTAGTATGTGTCGTTTCCCACATAATCGATGCCTGGGTCCTAATGTGTAGGTGCACTAGGTCAGACAGCAGCTATTAAGCTGCGAATGCTAAATTGTCTTCAGCGTTTAATTTTAATTTTGGAATTAACGCATACCTGCGACCTGCTTCTCCATCTTCAAGTTCCCTGTCGAAACCTTTACTACCCCTTGATTCATCAAGGTTAATTTATAATATCAGAAAGCCGGC
>CAMWOK010000412.1 GCA_947175845.1 uncultured Lachnospiraceae bacterium
CAAAAAGTCCCCAAGATTGTCTGCAATTCTCCCACTGGCGCCCTCACTTCCCCACTACCCCACAGAGCCGTCTTCGATCAGGATATATTCACTCCCGCTTTTTTCTCTGGCAAATGTTTTTCCGGAAATATTATAGCTTATGTGCCCCCCTTCATCCTGCGGCGTCTTAAATTCCGATAAAACTTCCACACCGCTTACTTCGCACAGTAAGTCCGCCAGCGCACTGTCCTCTCGCAGCATTTTTATATAATCCACAAAACAACACCTCCGCTTCAGTTATTTACGGATTTTTCATCTCCACCGCTCTGAAAATCAGCTCCGCGCACTGTGTCTTGGTGAATGTCCCGGTATCGAGAACGAGCGTGTAGTTCTCGACCCTGCCCCACTCCTTCTGCGTGAAATATCGGTAATACGTCGCGCGGGAGCGGTCTTTCTGCTCGAGTTCCTTTCGGATGCGCTCCTCCTGGTCTGTCACGCCCTCGTGCCGCTGCACCCGCCGCACACGGTGATCCATGTCCGCGTGGATAAAGACGTGAAGGACATCCTCACGCCCGCGCAGAATATAGTCCGCGCCGCGCCCGACGATAACGCAGTTTCCCTTCCTGGCAATACTTCTGATGACCTTGTCCTGCGCCTCCTTGATTTCCCCGTAGGGAACTTCGGCCTTTTTATAGTGCGGTATAAAGCCGCTCTTCATATCAATGTAATCCTGGTCGGACATGTTTTCCCCGTTCTCGAGAATGAGCTTTTTGTCAATTCCCATCCTGCTTGCTGCCGACGCCACGATCTCCTTGTCATAAAATTCATATCCCAGCATATCCGCCAGCAGCCTGCCCACTGTATGTCCGCCGCTTCCCGTCTCCCGGCTGATTGTGATTATCATGCTTATCCTCCTCCTGTCATCTCTGCGCGCCTCTTGTCGCCGCCTCTGTTATACCCCATCTGAAAACGGTTGTCTACCAGTTTGCCCCGCCTGTTATTTTGTCCCGCCCGCCTTGAAATTATAGACTGGTCTGATGACCTTCTCCACAGCCACAGTCTCCCCGATCACTTGCAGCATATCCTCTATTTTGCGGTACGCAAACGGCGACTCATCCAGCGTGTCTTTGTTGATGCAGATGGAATAAATTCCCTCCATCGCCTTTTTAAACTCCGAGACTGTATGGTGCTCCTTCACCTCGGAGCGCCTGTAAACACGCCCCGAACCATGGGGCGCCGAGCAGTTCCAGTCCGCGTTTCCAAGTCCCGTCCCCAGAATAATCCCGTCGCGCATATTCATCGGAATGATGACTTTCTCTCCCTGCCCCGCGCTGATTGCACCTTTTCGCAGGATGGGTACATCCCCCGAAAAATCCACATAATTGTGAATGCATGTATAACTGTCAAGCACCTTCCATTTCATGCTGCGCACAATCTCGTCAACGATCGCATCCCTGTTGAGCCGCGCAAACTCCTGCACAATCTCCAGGTCGTGCAGATAGTCGTCTAGCAGCTCCCCCTCCAGGCAGGTGAGGTCATACGGGGCATGGCCCTGCTTTTTCATCTGCGATACTTTCTGTCCTTCTTTTAAGTAGTACTCTGTCACTTCCATTCCCAGATGACGGCTGCCAGAGTGGATCACGAGGTAGAGCGCCCCCTCGTCGTCTCTGTCCACTTCTATGAAATGGTTGCCGCCGCCGAGTGTCCCGATACTGCGCTCCGCCTTTGCCTCCTCGACCGCCCTGTAACAGCGCAGGCTGCGCAGCGAAGCCTTATCGCTCAGCTTGTGACAGGTCTTTCTGACCGCGCCGCCCACTGGAACGTTGTCGCGGATAACCGTGTCGAGCTTCTGGCACTCGAGGTGCTTCACCTTCACTCTTGCGAGCGTCATGCCGCAGCCGATATCCACGCCGACGAGATTGGGCATCAGCGAATCACCCACCGTCATTGTCAGCCCGATCGTTCCGACTTTACCGGGATGCACATCCGGCATGACGCGAATCTTGCTGCCCGCGGCGCTCGGGTGGTCGCAGAGCATCTGCAGCTGGCTACGCGCGTAATCGTCCATTGCGTACTGCTCGTTTTCTGTCGTGTAAACAATTGCATTTGTATATTTTCCGTAGATTGTAATCATAAAATCTCTTTCCTTTCAAAACCTGTTATTGCCCGTAGTCTTCATCTTGGAGGACAGAAAAAAAACACCTCCAAGAAAAGGTGTCTTTTCCAAAAAAGCTCGAGATTTCGTACAAATACAACTCAATACAAAAATACTCTCTCAGAACTGTGCAAAGCAAATTACACCAGTTCCTCACAGCGCTCCAAGGAGAACAACACCTGTCTGTCAGTTCTTAAATTTCGTAGGTTGTTTAGTGTATACTGCATTTTGTCCTCCTTATCGAATCTAAGTTAATCGTTGCGCGCAGCAGTCAGGCATATGACAGCCAGATATATCCGCCGCGTTTTGTCAGAGTTCGTGCTCTCTGTCTTATCAATATACAGAAACCGCCGCAAAGCGTGCAATTACCAGCAATATCCATGATGTCCGCCGCCGTGATGTCTGCCGCCGTGACATCCATAGTAATAGTATGTGTCGTCATAGGTTACAGCGGGCGGTGTGTAGGTCACTGTGGGTGCAGGCGC
>CAMWOK010000413.1 GCA_947175845.1 uncultured Lachnospiraceae bacterium
TGAACAATCAGGCAAGTCAAGGTGCCAGTTACTTAATATTCGTTGTACTAATGCACAGCCCCCCGACAGGATAGGCTGTTGCTCAGCCGGTCCCCGCCAGTTTCTCAAAATGCCGCTCCAGCAGCTCCACAACAGCGTCCCTGTCCCCCATTTTGTCCAGTATGACGCAGGTTCCAAACACGTCATCATACTGGAAAATGAGCTTGTATGGGTCTCCCTTAATCATGAACTGGGCATCTCCCTCGTACGGCTGAAACAGTTCCTTTCTCATCTCGTCGGCAACGCTCTGCGCCAACAGGCGGACCGGCTCGGATGCCCAGCCATTTGTGTCAATTGCAATCCAGCCGTCCTCCTCCGTAATCATGTTAATTTTGTATAACATCTTTCCACCCCCTTTCTGTACTTTGATGAGTTCATTCCACGCTCTTATATTCTTCCCTACGGACCTCCGATGCTTTTGTGCACAAAGGGCACCACGTGTGCGTGATGCCCTTTCTGTTAAATTTTGTGTCTCTTACTTCTGCACCAGATGGATTGCAAAGCCGCCAATCTCCTCGTCGAGATAAATCGCTGTGAGCCTGCCGTTTTTCACCACTGCGGAATCCTCGATAAACTTCACATGCTTGACGGACTCGAGATAGTTCTTTGCGCGCGCCACACTGTTGGTGCCGATCGCGATATGCCCGTTCGCGCCGCGTCCGGCTTTTTTCATCGCCTCGATCTCAATACCTGCAAAGATGGAGCTGTTTCCTGCCTTCTTTGCAAAGCCGAACAGTTCGTCATACCTGGAAGCCACGGTATCTGCCGCTGCCTCGTCCGCACAGTTCACGCCGACATGCCTGAGCTCAAATCCAAGCATCGTCCGAACTGCCTCCTCTGTCAAGGTCTGAATCTCATCGTATTTCCCTGCTGCCACAAGCTCCTTCTTCACCATCCAGGATCCGCCGCAGGCAATAATCTTGTCAAATGCAAGATACTCACAGATATTCTTTGCGGAGATGCCGCCTGTCGGCATGAACTTCATCTGCGTGTACGGCGCCGCCATGGACTTAATCATGTTGAGGCCGCCTGCTGCCTCCGCCGGGAAGAATTTCACCACGTCAAGGCCAAGTTCAATCGCCTGCTCCACGTCGGAAGGATTGGATGTGCCCGGCGTCACCGCAACGCCCTTGTCGAGACAGTATTTTACAATCCTGGGATTCAGGCCAGGGCTGACAATAAATTTCGCACCTGCGTTCACAGCGCGGTCAACCTGCTCTGTCGTGAGCACTGTGCCTGCGCCAACCAGCATCTCAGGAAACTCGCTCGCCATAATCCGGATGGACTCCTCCGCAGCAGCTGTGCGGAATGTCACCTCCGCACAGGGAAGTCCGCCCTTAATCAGCGCGTCTGCCAAAGGCTTTGCATCCTTTGCATCATCCAGCACAACAACAGGAACAATTCCTATTTTACTGATTTTCTCTAATACTTCGTTCATTTTTTCCCTCTTTTCCTCATTATTCACCGCACATCATGGAATGGTCTCAGCGCGTGTTATTTCGGCTGTTTTCCAATGTATGCAAGGATTCCGCCATCTACATAAAGTATGTGTCCATTCACGCCGTTTGATGCGTCCGATGCAAGGAACACTGCCGGGCCGCCAAGCTCCTCTGGCTGCAGCCATCTGTTTGCCGGTGTCTTTGCACAGATAAAGGTGTCAAACGGATGTCTGCTGCCGTCGGGCTGGATCTCGCGCAGCGGAGCTGTCTGCGGCGTCTCGATATAGCCGGGTCCGATACCGTTGCACTGGATGTTGAATTCGCCGTACTCGGAACAGATGTTCTTTGTGAGCATCTTCAATCCGCCCTTTGCCGCCGCATATGCCGATACAGTCTCGCGGCCAAGCTCTGACATCATAGAACAGATGTTGATAATCTTGCCATGGCCCTTCTTGATCATGGAAGGAATCACCGCCTTCGACACGATAAAAGGCGCATTGAGATCCACATCAATCACCTGTCTGAACTCTGCTGCCGTCATCTCGCACATCGGGATTCTCTTGATGATGCCCGCATTATTCACGAGAATGTCAATCACGCCGACCTCGCTCTCAATCTTTGCCACCATCTCATTTACGGCATCCTCATTCGTGACATCGCACACATAGCCATGTGCGTCAACGCCCTCCTCCTTGTACGCCGCGATTCCCTTGTCCACGAGCTCCTGCTTAATGTCGTTAAACACGATCGTCGCGCCTGCGCCTGCCAGTGCCTTTGCGATCGCAAAGCCGATACCATAAGAAGCACCTGTCACAAGTGCAATCCTGCCTTCGAGTGAAAACGGATTTGTGTTTGCCATCTTTTCTTTCCTCCTGTTATTTTATTCTTTTCGTTGTCTTAACGCTGTACCCTGCCTGATGCGTCCCCGCCTGCAAGTGTCTCGACTTCCTTCCTGGACACCAGATTAAAATCGCCGGGAATCGTGTGCTTGAGCGCGGATGCCGCCACACCGAACTCCAGTGCTGCCTTGAAATCCTTGCCGTCGAGCAAACCGCAGATCACGCCGCCCGCAAAGGAATCGCCGCCGCCCACGCGGTCCACAATGGGGTGAATGCTGTACTCTTTTGAGTGATAAAA
>CAMWOK010000414.1 GCA_947175845.1 uncultured Lachnospiraceae bacterium
ATGCCGAGGATATTGATGTGCAGAGTGAACTGGAGGACAGGCTGAATCGTACCATAACCCGCAGAAAGGTGTACAAACAGCTGAAAGCCGGTCTTTTTTTAGTTGGTATATTGTTGTTTTTTATATTGGTGCTGGGAGGGAACTAGGGCGAAATGGGCAAAATCGTTTTGATGGACGGCGGTCATGTTTTGAGGAAAGCATATTACAGCGTACCGGTTATGACAAATTCGGAGGGGGCGCACACCAATGCCATATTCGGATTTTTAAATATCCTGTTGAAACTGATAGACAGGGAGACGCCGGACTATCTGTGCGTTGTGTTTGGCGCGCAGACAGATGAGGAAAAGTTGCCAAAGGGACTTCGGGGACAGTTTTCAGTTCTGAAGGACCTGCTTTCTGCAATGCACATTTTCCATTTTGAGAATGCGGAGTCTGGCACGGCTGATCTGCTCGGAACCATCGTGAACCGTCTGGCGATCGAGGAGGCGGTGCTGGTGACGGGCAGCCGCGATTTGCTGCAGCTTGCCTCCGACAAAGTAAAACTGTGCATACCGGAGACAAAAGGCGGGCAGACCGGATTTTATGACTACACGGCGGCGGATGTGGAGGCGGCGTATCACATAGCGCCGGCACAGATTCCGGCTTTGCAGGCATTGTCCCGCACCGTGGGAATCGGGGAGCGGACTGCCCTGGAACTGTTAAAGACATACAATACGATCGAAAATCTGTATACACATTTGGAGGAACTGGTGCAAAAGAGTATCCGCGAAAAATGCGCCGGCCAGGAAGAGGCTGTCCGTAAAGCCGTGGATTCGTGTACGATCGATACCGCCTTGCAGGTGGATTTGTCCGCTTTAAATATAGAAGATATGCGATGCGAGAAAGAGGCGTTGTTTACGCCGGAGGCGGGCGCGCAGTTAAAAAAGCTCTCCCTCAATAAAAAGTTCGAGCAGTGCACGGCGCAGTCCCGCACACCGGCGATTGACATCAACAAGGATATCCGGGTTGTCACAATCACGGCAGTCCAGGACGTGCAGAGTGCTTTTGATACAGCCATCAAGGCTGGAAATGCGGCGGTGCGCATACTTCATGTCAGGGCCAAGGGCCAAGGGGAGCTTGACGAGCGGGCGGACGGGCAGATGTGTCTGCAGATGGACACCGCGGAGGCGGCTTTTGGGTGCATTTTGTGCGGCGGTTCCAGCGATGAGAGAATTGTTTACCACATCGAGTGCGCCGGGGAGATTTCCGAGTCGTATCTGAAGGAACAGATAGCGCGGATGCTGTCTGCAGAGAAGATGTCCGTCTCTGTGTTTGATGTAAAAAATGATTACGGCGATCTGATTTCACAGGAAAGTGACAGAACCTATTCGTCATACGCGCTCACGGAGCATATATTTGACTGCAAAATCGCAGCGTATCTGGTGAATCCGCTCAAGAATGATTATGAGATCACAGACGTGGCAGCGGAGTATCTGGATACAGCGCTTCCAAAATGGTCTGATTTGTTCGGCAAGTCCGATCTGGGCGCGGTATACAGGAACCAGAAGGAGGCGTGCATTTCTTATCTGGCAAAGCAGGCGTTTGTCCTGTACAGGGCGAGGCCGCTGCTGGGCGAAGCGCTGAGACAGACCCGGATGGATAAGCTGTTTCGGGAGCTTGAGATGCCGCTCACGTACGTGCTGTTTGACATGGAGCGGGAGGGAATCCTCGTGAAGCCCGAGGAACTCAAGGCGTACGGGGAAGCGCTCAACGGCAGGATAGAGGAGCTGGAAAAGGCAGTTCACGCGGCAGCGGGGGAAGTCTTCAACATCAATTCACCCAAGCAGCTTGGCGAGATTCTGTTTGAGAAAATGCAGCTGCCGGAGGGGAAAAAGACAAAGACGGGCTACTCGACGGCAGCGGATGTGCTCGAAAAGCTTGCGCCGGAGTATCCGATTGTCAAGGACATATTGGAGTACAGGGGACTCACAAAGCTCAAGTCCACCTATGCGGACGGGCTTGCGGCCTATATTGAAGCTGACAACAAGATTCACACAAACTTTAACCAGACCATCACGGCGACGGGCAGACTGAGCTCGACGGAGCCCAATCTGCAGAATATTCCTATGCGCATGGAGCTTGGCAGACGCATCCGCAAGGTGTTCATACCGCAGGAGGGATGTATCTTCATGGACGCGGACTACTCGCAGATAGAGCTCAGGGTACTAGCGCACATGTCGGATGACAAACAGTTGATAGAAGCCTACCGGATGGATGAGGACATTCACAGAATTACCGCGTCGAAGGTTTTCCACACGCCGTTTGAGGAGGTCACGGATCTGCAGCGGCGCAACGCGAAGGCGGTCAACTTCGGGATTGTGTATGGAATCAGTTCCTTTGGACTGAGTCAGGATTTGAGTATTACGCCCAGGGAGGCGAAGGAATATATTGATGCGTATTTCAAGACGTATCCGGGAATCAAGAAATTTCTCGACAAGATGGTGGAGGACGCGAAGGAGAACGGATATTGCGAGACTATGTTTGGCAGGCGCAGGCCCGTGCCGGAATTGAAGTCTTCCAATTTTAACCAGCGCTCGTTTGGTGAGCGCGTCGCCATGAACTCACCGATACAGG
>CAMWOK010000415.1 GCA_947175845.1 uncultured Lachnospiraceae bacterium
TTTTGTTCACGCCCAAGACCGCATACGAGATGCTCAGGAGGCTCGTGGGCTCGGAGATGTTTATAAGGGACAGCCAGTAGACCTTGCCTGTGGTCACGTTGGAATTTTTGTCCAGACTCTCGTCGATAAAGCGCTCGTAATGTCCCAGATCGAGGTCTGTCTCCGCGCCGTCGTCCGTGACAAAGACTTCCCCGTGCTGGATAGGGTTCATCGTGCCGGGGTCAATGTTAATATAGGGATCAAACTTCTGCATGGTCACCTTGTAGCCCCTTGCTTTGAGAAGTCGTCCGAGTGAGGCAGCCGTAATTCCTTTTCCGAGACCGGAAACTACGCCGCCGGTAACAAATACATACTTAACTGGCATAACCTAATGTGTCCTTTCATCTTATTGTTGCAAATTCCTGGATTCCTGTAAATATTCTATTATTATACAACGCACCAGCAGGAAAAAGCTACTGTTTTTTTGCTTTTTTGCGTATCTTTTTGTGATTGTAGAGAACACTTTTCATTTATCAGCAATTCTGATATAATAAAATTGCAGCGAAGAACAATTTAGGTCTATCGGAAAGGATAACGGATATGGCTGAGAAAATCAAAGGAAAATGTAAGTACTGCGCAAAAGAATATACATACGGCTACATGGGCAGGCATCTGGCGGCCTGCGGGGGGCAGCAGAGTCAGCCTGCGGCGGGGAAAAAGAAATGCGGATATTTTGAACTGGCGATTTCACCGCGCTACGACAAGGATCACTGGCTGTTTATCGAGATAAAGGAGAGTGCCACGCTGCAGGACCTCGACCAGTTTCTGCGGGATATCTGGCTGGAATGCTGTGGGCACCTGAGTGCGTTTGACATTGACGGTGTCACGTATGATGTGGAGCCGGATGACGATGACTTCTGGGACGAGCCTTCGGAGGACATGAATCACAAACTGAGCAGAGTGCTGCAAAAAGGCATGACCTTTCGCTATGAATATGATTTCGGCGACACGACCGAGCTGATAATAACCGTGCGCGACCATATAAAGAAGGCCGTTGTGAAGGATGATTTGACAATTCTGTCAAGGAACAATCCGCACGTATATATCTGCAAAGAATGTGGAAAAAAGCCGGCAGTTGTGATCTGTCAGGAGTGTTATTACGAGAGCGGGGACGGGTTTCTGTGCGAGGACTGCAGCAGGACGCACGCATGCGGTGAGGAGATGCAGATAAACGTGTGCAACTCTCCGCGGATGGGCGTTTGTGCTTATCAGGGAAGCGCTCGTTATCCGGATCAGTTTGAGCCGGATGTTCCGGCAAAATAGAAACCGCCTGGTTAAAAAATATGCCGCAGGGACAATTTAGAGCAGAAAAAGACAAGATGAATGGATTTGGTTGCGTTATACTGTCCTCAAGAGGTAAGGAAACAATTTGTTTTGGTGGTAGCAGGAGGCGTGATGGACTGGCTGGTAAGTTTCAGGAAAGCGATTGATTACATGGAGGAACATCTGCTTGAGGATATCGGAGCCAATGAAGTGGCGGATGTGGTGCACATCTCTGCCTTCTATTTTCAGAGAAGCTTCAAGATCGTCACAGGTTACTCGATCGGGGAATATATGAGAAACCGCAGACTGTATCTGGCAGGTCTGGATGTACTGAAGAAAGCGGACCGGGAATGCAGGCAGCCGCTCGATGAGAAGATCATTGATCTGGCCTACAAGTACGGCTACGATACACCGGAGAGTTTCACCAAGGCGTTCTCCCGATTTCATGGCCTTTCGCCCATGCAGCTTCGCGCGCAGCCGCACCGGATAAAAGTGTTTTTACCTCTCATCATAGAAATTTCAATCAGAGGAGGTAACAAGATGGAATTTACAATTGAAAAAAGAGAAGCGATGCGGATGATAGGGTTTGACAGAATGTTTTTCTACGACTCTTCCTATCAGGAAATCCCCAAGTTCTGGAAGGAGTTCTGTGAGCGGTACTGCGGGAGCGGAGCGGCAGCTGAACCGGTGGACGAGGACGTCCGGCAGACGATTGCGGAGTGCATGGTGGGCGAGTATGGAATCTGTGTGGAGAATCCCGCGGATGAGAACCAGTTCCAATATTTCATTGCGGGCGCTTACCAGGGCGGCAAAGTGCCGGCTGGAATGAAGGTTCTTGACATTCCCGCCGGCGAATGGGCAAAATTCAAGTGCAAGGGTGCCATGCCGGATGCATTGCAGGCAGTCAACACGCGGGTATTCAGTGAATGGCTTCCTGGAAATCCCGAATTTGAGACCGCATTCCACATGAATATCGAATGGTATTCCTGCGGAGATACCAAAAGCGGCGACTACGAGAGCGCGATATGGATACCGGTGAGAAGACTGTAGGATGCACGTAAATCTGCGGGCGTGACCACCTGCGGCAGCCGGGGATTCAGCAGCTGTGTTTTGCGGCGCAGGCTGCGCAGCCGGACGGGGTTGTGGCACAGCCGCCCCTGGCCGTCTCGCGCAGCTCTGGTGCGATGCGCCTGCCCACATTGTGCATGGTTTCGAGCATCTCGTCAAACGGGATGAGCTGTTTCACGCCGCTCAGCGCAAGCTCCGCGGCGGTCAGGGCGTTTGCGGCGCCCACGGTGTTTCGCAG
>CAMWOK010000416.1 GCA_947175845.1 uncultured Lachnospiraceae bacterium
CGCATTCTCCAAATCCGCATAATCCAGTGACATCTGCTTGTCCGAAAAAATTTTCCCAAACAAGCTCCACATCTGTGAGTCCTGCTCACTGCACACCCTGTTCAATATGCCCCGCAGAACCGCGCATGCAAAATTAAAGCACACAACACACACTGCCCAGAGCACAATCGTCCTGATTCTGCGCTGCACGGACAGTTCGTTGATTATCTGCGCAGTGAACCAGACCGATATAAACGGCTGCAGCGCGCCGACCAGCTCGCACAGCGCTTTGTCCTGCGCCAGGTTCGGACAATATTGGCGCAGAAGGCCAAAACCGCGCACAGTCACCTCAAACCGGCTGCGCAGTGACATTTTATTTGCCGTTGTCCCTTTCTCCTGCATCCTGACACACCTCCTTTCGATAATACTCTGCCTGCGTCTCAAACAGGCTGTAATACTTTCCTTTTCGCGCAATCAGCTGCGCGTGCGTCCCCTCCTCACACACCACTCCATGATCTATCAGAAGGATGCGGTCGCAGAAGCTTGTGCTTGCAAGTCTGTGCGAGATAAACACAGCTGTTTTCTGTGCGCTCATGCTGTGATAATTCTCATACAGCCGGCTCTCCGCAATCGGATCGAGCGCCGCCGTTGGCTCGTCAAGCATCAGTATCGACTCAGCTTTGTAAAGCGCACGCGCCAGCAGCAGCTTCTGAATCTCACCGCCCGAAAGCTCCACGCCGTCATCATATATTGTCCTGCCAAAATTACTGTCTGTCCCAGATGGCAGCTGCCGGATGCGCTCCCAAAGCCCCGCCTCCTTCAGACAGTGGCGCACGCGCGCGCTGTCAGCCTCCTCAACCGACGCTTCCGCAACGATCTCGCTGATTTTGACTGGCAGGATACTGTACTGCTGGAACACCGCCGAAAAAAGCCTGTAGTATGCCGTCCGGTCATACTCCCGCACATCAATTCCATCATACAAAACTGCCCCTTCTGTCGGGTCAATCAACCCACAAATCAGTTTTACAAGCGTCGTCTTGCCAGCGCCGTTTATGCCAACAACCGCCAGATGTTCAGCGGACGCGATTTTCAGGTTCAGCCCACGCAGCGTGTACTCCTGCGCTCCGTCATAACGGTAACTGACATTGCGCAGCTCAATGATTTTAGGAGCGCCATTCACGACGGCAAGCCCTCCCTCCCTGCAGTATGTCTCCGGATATTCCAGATAAGACCGGTAGAACTGAATCCTCTGGCTGAGTCTGCTCAGGGACGCAAGCTGCTCCATGATACCGCCAAGCCAGGCTGAAAACGCACTGACTGCCCCGAAATACAGCACGAAATCGGCGACGGAAAGCCTGCCATGAAACACAAGGTACAACAGGTAAACATACACCGCACTCTCCCGCACCAGCGCAAACCCGCTGTCACAGACTGTGATGCCAAAGAGTTTTGACGCAAATTTCTTGTACCACTGAGCAATTCCTTTCATATTCTGTGCATAGATCGCTGAAAACCATACCGCCATCTGATACAGCCGCATATCCTTGGCGCCCCGCAGATCGCCGGTGCTGCGGTTGATGTAATCCAGCCGCTGCTGATACCCAAAACGCTCCGCACTGTTCTCATCCACCCACCGGACAATGCGCCTGTTCAGAAAAAATCCAGTCATGGAAGTCGCCGCCAGAAACAGGATAATCACCACATTTAACTGCGACAGAATCCCAAAAAAGACAGCCAGCCCCAGAATGCTTGTTAAAAGGTTTATCAGAACCTCATAGATTCCTGTCAGCGGCGACGCGTTGCCACTGCAGCATGCAATGCTTTCTGTCTGCAGTTTCCGAAACCACTCGTCCTCCTGATTGCAGTAATCGGTTGTCAAGCCCTTCTTTGCAACACGTTTCATGTAAACTGTGTTCATTGTGTACTTGTGAAAATAAAAATACTTTTCCAGAAATACATTGATTCCGGACAGCAGCGCAATGCATCCCGTAAACGCTGCAGTCGTCGCAGCCAGCTTTGCAAAGCTGCCATTGTCCGTAAAACATACGATCACTGCCTTGGGCAGATAGGTTGTCAGAACAGGTACCGTCACATTCAACACAACCATGATGCCGCCCAGAAGCAGCAACAGCGCGCAGTACTTTGCAGTACTCCGCACGCAGTACAGCACATTCTGCGCCACAGAATGCGTTGTCCGCTTTTGTTTTTTGTCTCTCAAAAAATACACCTCCCTGTTTCTTGTATACTGACATGATACAGTATTCTCCCAAATCCGGCTGTTTTTTGCGCAAACGGTATGAAATGAGACCTGAAATGCACTCTGTCCTGTCTCAATAACACAGGAAACTGTCCGCGCCCAAAGAAAAGCACCCCTGTCCGGGATGCTTTTCTATCCTTTACATTCTCATCTCTCTGATTCTTCATCCAGTCAGCAATCCGACTTGTACGCTGCATGGTTTGTGTCAGTGCCAGGCAAAATTTCGACGGCGATGTCCGATAGCGGCAGCAGTACTTCCGTCGCAAAAATGCCCTCCTCATTCTGGCGGTTTACATAGCCGTCATATTTTTCGACAATGCGGTCAATCCGCATCAGGCCAAATCCGTGGCTGTCACTGTTTTTGGTC
>CAMWOK010000417.1 GCA_947175845.1 uncultured Lachnospiraceae bacterium
GATCTAAATGAAGGTTTTAACAGCTTCCTGTCCAAGCCAATCAATCCTGATAAGCTAGAAAGTATGCTGCGCGACTTACTGCCGGAGGATAAAATAGTACCCGGTCCGCAATCAGAGGACAATACAGAAGCAGACATCCCTCCAGCAGACACCACGCAAAGCACGGATTCTACTGTGGACGATGAATTTCCAGAAATTGACGGGTTGGATTGGGATTATGCCCGGCTGCATCTCAAGAATCGAGAACTTTTATTAGAAACCATCCGCGACTTCTATCGTGCGATGGACAGCGATCATGACATGCTGTTGTCGTTTTTTGACCAGATTCAAAATGCTGACGCAGAAGCGCTTCGACAGTTTAAGGTGCGCGTCCATTCGATGAAAAGCTCCGCTGCCATGATTGGCGCCACATCCCTATCAGGCATAGCAAAAATGTTAGAGTATGCCGCCAGAGATGGCAGAACTGATATTCTATTCTCCGTGACTCCGTATTTTTTGGAAGAGTGGAAACATATGAAAGCACGACTCCGCCCCTTTGCCGACGAACCTGCAGGCAATGCAGGCTCCCAGAAGCCGCCGGCGGATCTAAAAATCATACAGGAATATTTCCCGATGCTGGATTTGGCAATGCAGAATATGGATATTGATACCGCGGACGAAATAATGCGCCATCTAGAAACCTTTCAATATCCCGAACCAGTACTTGCGCTGATCAAGAAGCTCAGTCTGGCTGTTACAAATTTAGACGCAGGTCAGACAACACAGTTCATTCAAGAATTGAAAAAAATAATCAATGAAAATGCGATCAGGAGGAACCTACAATGAAAAAAATATTAATTATCGGAGATCTAAGCAATTCAGAGAAAAACCTGTCAGACTATCTGTCCGAGGAATACCAAGTGCAGCTTTGCACGAAACAGCTTGACAATATCCAGGCTATGACAGGAATCCTCAAGCCGGATCTGGCAGTTTTGTCCCATCTAGAGGAGCCCGGCGACCAGCCCATTCTTGACTGGCTGCATGAGAAACATAAAAAACTCCCTGTGCTGGTTATTGTTGGCAACAAAGACGCACAACAGCACAAAGAGCTCTTTGAGCAAGAGCAGTTCAACAAACTGGCGCCCCCGATTACCAAGACCAGCGTACAGAACAAATGCCGCCAGATTCTAAAGACTGGCAATGTGTCCAGATACACTTCTGATAAGAAGAAAATTTTAATCGTGGATGACACTCCTGTTATGCTTCGAAATCTCAAAGCAATGCTGGATCATACCTATGATATTGTGCTTGCTACATCCGGAAGACAGGCCCTGGACACCATTTTGCAGGAACAGCCTGACCTAGTCCTGTTAGACTATGAAATGCCGGAAATGAACGGCCGGGAAGTCTTTGAAACAATGCTTGCCGACGAGGAAATGCAGCACATCCCGGTGGTATTCCTGACAGGAGTGTCTGACCGCAAAGCAGTCTTCTCAATCCTTCAGTCAAAGCCAGCTGGTTACATTCTCAAACCCGCTGACCATGAAAAGTTGTTGAGCACTGTACAGGAGGTTTTAGGCAAACATTAGTTCTCTTCCTTTTCCTTTACGACCAGACCGCCGCAAAGGAAAAGGAATCAACGAAAATCACCCAGCAGGAATACTGGATATAAAAGCCGATTATGAATGACAGACCGCCGGGCTTGCAGTTATCCCTCTTCCTTCAAAAGCGCTTCTATCTCCAGCGTCCCCTGCATCTCCTCCTGCAAGGCTTCGTAAAACCGCCTTCTCATCTGTAGCTTCTCTTCCCAAAAAGCTTTAGCGGTATCCGTACCGCAGACTCTGTCCTGCCAGTCCATCAATGTCTGCTGACGTTTCTCACAAACTTCGATTAATTCTCTGGCGCTGCGCTCCCCGATATCACTCTGCCCGATCATGCAAACACGCATAATATCAAAACGATCCAAATCATCCGCATCTCTGACACTCAATTCAAAAGGAGTGGCATCCTCCGGCACATCATTCCATTTATCGTGGATTCGAATAGCCTGACAAATATTCTCCGTCAGTTTCTCATAATAGCCAATTTTCACCAAAAACAATCTCGCCACCTCTGCGCCGTATGCGGGGTGCATGTTCCACTCCTCCATCGTTTCACAAAAAAGATAACCCGTATCGTGCAAAAGACATGCCATTACCAAGGGCTCACTATCCCAGTTTTCCGCTTCTGCAATCCTTTTTCCCCAAAGAGCCACCCGAAGAGAATGCTCATACCGATAAGTCAAATCATAACGGTCCGGCTGGGGATTCAGGAATTCCTTTACAAAGGAGAGTGTGGCTGATACCGGGTTTCCACCGGATGCATAACCTTTCAAAATCTTCTCTAAACGTTTCGTTTCTTTTTTATCCTTCAGCAGCATTATTGTACCTCCTGTAAAATATTCCCATCGCATCAATTTTTCAAATTTGATCGTATTGTGCAGGGATTTCATCCCCTAATGTATATAATAGACTCTCGGAATCTCTAAACCTTTACTTGTCTGGCTATCCTTTAAACTGGAAGCTGCCTTATTCTTTATTTCCGAAAAAATCTAAAATACTATTTAGTCCCAAAAGTGC
>CAMWOK010000418.1 GCA_947175845.1 uncultured Lachnospiraceae bacterium
CCTCATAGCATCCCACACGAAACCAAATATCCTCCCTGCCGCATAAGATCTCCGGCTCTTCCGCTTCCGTGTTATCACAGCGCAGCCAGTACTGCTTTGTTATCTTTTGCCCTTTCGCTGTCATGATATCATCAAATTCGATCTCCAGCTCATGCGCCCCCTCAGGATTTGTCAGGGCAGGCAGCTGCAGTCTCGCATGAAAATACAGTTCCTTTGCCTCATCCGACTTCTTGCACACGCAGACTTCAAGCTTTACGGCCTGCCCTTTTGCCACCGTGTACGGCATACTGACTGACACTGCGTAATCGTCATTGTCCATAAAGCTTTCACGCAGGATAAGCTCCTCGGCCCCATCCTCCCCAAAAGCTGTGTCTTTGAAGTCTTTCAGATACAGCTCGTAACTCTCGTCGATTCGGTTGCTCTCGTATTCCTTTCCGTCGGATCCGAGATCGCCGCAGTAGACGGCATGGACGTCCTCCTCCTTGTATCGAATAAAAAGCCCGATCCGCTCACTTTTCAGTGCGTTAAAGCCCTCTAAGCTTGACAGGCGCCTGATGACGGCTGATTCCACCACAATCTCACGCCCGGTCTCATCTATCGCTACCCCGCTCTCCACCAAAACGGACAAGTCATCCAGATTGACCACATTCAATCCGCAGGCAATCCCGCTTCCAAACATAATGCGGTTCAGAAAACGCCGCTTGTTGTTCATATAGAGCTGCTCCGCCTCAAAATCCGCCGAGGTCAGCAATTTCCCCGCATAATAACGGTTTCTCTCAAAAGGGTATAATTGGTTATTCTTCACGCTTCTACCTCCACGCCAATTTTCCACAAAAAATAACTTGGGATTATCTCTTCCGACAAAATATGACTTATTATAGCATCCTGCGCGTATCAAAAACGTATCAAACCAAACCTGACATGGCACAAAAAAACCTGAAAATTAAATCTAACTTCCAGGTTTTTCACGGATACACAAATACTGCATTCACAATGTAAAACCCCTCATGTATCAAAAGTATACCAGTTCGAACGGGCGGAGAATGCAAGCATCGCATTGCGGAATTCCGCCCAACTGTAAGATGGCATATAATCACCCTGATACTGGTTCACTGCGGTCGGGTCTCCTTCCAAAAAACGATAATAATCACAGTCAATCTCCTCAGCCGCAATCGCAAGACTGTTAAAGCTTCGCTTTAAGACTGATTCAGCACCGGCATTCTGTAGCGCTATTTTCAGTTCGCGCACGATGTTGCGAAAATATCCCGTTTTGGTACCTGCAGCGTTCTCGAACAGGGCTGCATATGCTTCCTGGGTTGTCACGGAAGCGCCCCTGTGGTCAATCAGGTATGCCAACAGCTCTTTTGACTTTGTCCGCGCAAATTTAACCGGCTGACCGTCCACAAAAATCTCAAAGCCGCCAAATGTCTGTACCCGTATATGTTTCTGCCGTTTTGTCTTTTCTAAAATAAAGGCAATCTCCTGCTCCAGCGTATCCATGCTCAACGGCTTTAACAGATAGCCGGAGGCATGCACCGCAAAGGCATCCAGCGCATATTCCTGATATCCGGTTACGAAAATAATAGAAATATCTGGTTTGATTTGTCTGAGCCTTGCCGCAAGCTCCACCCCCGTCATACTTCCCATTTCTATATCAAGAAAAGCGGCGTCCATCTGCTTCTGCCTTGCTGCTTCCAGAGCATCCTCCGGCCACGTAAAGGAGAAAATCTCTGCTTCTGGCCTTATTCTGCGAAGCATATTCTCCAACTGATCCAACATTATTTTTTCATCGTCTACTGCTAGAAAATGCATCCTACTCCTCCCGTCAGTGTATCCCTAAACTGTTCAAAAATAACTTTTCCTTATCATAAAATGAAAATTTATCAAAAGCAATGCAGTTTGCGCGCGTGTTGCATGGCGACACACTTGAAATTTATCTGTTTTTCCTGCATGTAAATCCAAGTGCTGCATTTCGTGATTCCGCCCAGCTATAAGACGGCATATAGTCTCCCTGGTACTGTCTGACTGCATCTGGATCTCCTTCTAAAAGCCGCTGTTGACAACCGCAATCCCGCGCAAAAATATCTGTGCCACATTACTGCCAAGAGGAAGAACGATATACAGCAGAAAAAATATAATCTCCCGCCTTTTGAGCTTTTTGTTATGAATGATAACCAACACTGTGAACAGAAGATAGCAGGACAGAGGAACGAGCTGTGAAATGAAAAACAGAGAACCGCGCTGATAGCCGTCATCGGTCACATAAAATATGCCCCCCTTTACGGGGCTGATGAACGCAAAAAATATATCGACAGCACACATTGTTTTTACAATGCCAAGACACGTCTTTTTCGTTCTGTCAGGAAGCCGCATATATGCAGCGATATAGCAGAAAAAAAAGTATAACATCAATGCAGACGCAGTATAATACAGCACCGTGAATGCGCACAACGCCGCTTTCTGCCACAGCTCGACAGGATGCAAAAAGATCCAGTCCGCCAAATCGCCGATAATCATGAAACAGTTGGAAATGACAATCCCAAAAAAATACTGGTTCAGCAATTGCCTGTACCGCCGACCGCCCAAAAGATATA
>CAMWOK010000419.1 GCA_947175845.1 uncultured Lachnospiraceae bacterium
CATACTGCAGCTTTGCGGCTTTCTCCTCCTGTGAAAGTTCCATTTGTATTCCTCCTGTATCAGAAACTGTCAATCACAGTTCATCCTTCCGGAGCACTAATTTGATTGCCCAGGAAGGAATGTTATAATTATTGAATGTACTGTGCGCTTTGTCCCCATCCTCGACAAACACAAAGGCCGTGTCATAGGGCGGCTTATTTCCGGGAAAGGTACCCTGCCCGTCCGTAAAGTATATCAGCCCCTTGAGATTTTCAAACTCCCCCTTGTCCATCAGCTGGCTCACATACGCAAAAACAGGTCTGAAATCCGTTCCGCCCATACCGCGCAGCTTCATGTGCGCGAGATACTCGTCAAACTCCTGCTGGGTGGTAATCTTTGCATCCTCCTGAATGTCCGCGTCACACTGAATGATGTGCAGGTTGATTTTCGTGAAAAAGCTCTCTGTGCTCTTGAGGATATTGTAGGTTTTCTGCACGAAGGTCTGCACCAGTTCCCCCGCGGTCGAACCAGAGGTGTCAATCGCGACCACGAACTCCCGTATGCGCTTTACCTCCCTGTACTCAAGCGGTTCAATCAGCGGCATATTCTCGTACAGCTGCAGTCCGTAGGTATAAAAATTGTAGTCGAACTCATCAGGGTTGATTTTCATCATCTCCATGCTGACTGCAAATTTTTTGAGAAATTCGGTGTAGTCGTAGCGCTCCCGGTTCACCTCCTGCAGATTCTGCACAAGAAGCCCCGCACCGCTTCCCTGCCCTTTCATAAACACTTCCAGCTCTGTCTGCATGCGCAGGGCAATGTCCCCCCAGCCCTGCAGAAGCAGCATCCGGCCGGGCACCGCCCCCACACCATTTTTGCCGTCCTCCACAGCCGCGCTCCCCCCGAGGATGGTGTAGAGTCCCATTTTTCTCTTCTGCTCCTCAGTGAGATACCACAGGCAGTGGTCGTCGCCCTTGAACAGCACAGACAGCCGTTCCACCAGGTCTTGCGAGAGCTTTTCATCCATAAAATAGCGGTATATCTTTTCGGCGGAGATCGTTTTGACCTTCTTTTGAAACAGCTCAAAAAACTGTATCTGTTCTTTGGCCTTTTCGATGTTGAGATAACTCAGATCCAGGTCGTTGATGGCGCTCTCCACCGCAATGTCGCACGCCAAATCCCACATAGTCTGGTTGACCAGCGCACTCACGTAAAAATGCTTAAAGACACAGTGCAGCACGCTGTGCAGAAAGTTGCGTATCGGGTAGTTTTCGTTGCGCTGATAGGCATATAATATGTGCGCCGGATCGTAGACATACACGTCCCCGTCGCAGGCGGAGAACGGTGTCACCCCAGGATCTGACGCAATCCGGAACTGGTTCAGCGCCATGTCCATAAACCGCATATTGACAAGCAGCCTGTTCTTGGACATCTGAAGAATCCTGGCTGCTATCTTTTCTATTTTTTTCTTCTTTTCCTGCTCCGTTTCGTCTGACACGTCCTCTCACCCCGCTTGATTGATTTTCTTCTATTATTGTATGCTTTCGCGGCTGGCTCGTCAAGCCCTTCGCGCTGTCACTTTCCGCCGCTGTTTCAACAAAAGTTTAAAAATCTGTATCCGCCAGAGAGCCTTTCCCTGACAGATACAGATTTTATAAACTCAGACGGCTTTTCCTCAAACCGTTTTTGTGACGTTGCCGCTCCCGACGCCCATCACTTTATCCTCCAGCGGAAGCCAATCCAGCGCCCTCTTGAGATAGGTATCCCAGAAATCCCACTCGTGGGCGCCCGGTCCCACCTCGAATGTGTGCGCAACGCGGAATCCTTTGAGCACCTCCACGAATGCTTTGTTTTTCTGCAGCAGATCATCCCTGTCTCCGCACGCAAGGTAAATCTTTGGAAATTCTTTTCCCGCCTTCGCCATCTCCTTCACCAGATAGACCGGATTTCTGTCACTCTCGAGCGCCGCCGCAAGATCCTGCCCGAAGCAGGCGTGCTTGTACGCGTCGGAGTTCACAAAAAACGCGGGGTCCTTCACAGATTCCAGGAAGGTTTCATCCAGAACAAAAGCGCCTGAGAGCGAGACAATCGCCCCAAAGGTATCCGCGTATTTCAATCCGTTGCGCATCGCGCCGAAACCGCCCATGGAAAGCCCGCCGATGTAGGTGTCCTCCTTTTTATGTGAGAGCGGGAACGTCTTTCGGGTAAACGCGACAAGCTCCTCCCCGATAAACGCGCCATACCGGTTGCAGTTCCACGGCTGGTCGAGATAAAACGCGTTGTCTCCGGACGGCATCACAACAGCCAGATCGCGCTCCTCCGCCCATCTCTGAATCCGCGTGCCATAGAGCCAGTCTGTGTAGTTTCCCAGCACGCCGTGCAGCAGATACAGCGTCTTGTACGGTTTGCCCTCCTCCCTCTTTGGCATTCCCGGGTGGTAGATCTTGTCTGTCGGAAGAATTACATTGATTGGCACGCTTCTCCCCAGCGTCTGTGTCACAAAGTTCACTTCAAATACTGCCATATGCTTTTCGCCTCCTGATTTGTTATACAGTCCCTAGTGCTCTATCCAGGCAGAAATTAGACCTGTAAGCTGCATGGTTTGTGCCAG
>CAMWOK010000420.1 GCA_947175845.1 uncultured Lachnospiraceae bacterium
GATCTGCAATATCTGTTTCTATAGTCTCATAATCCTTTTGTTCTTTATAAGTAAATTTTAATTTCTGGGGTCCGCGGATTTTCTGCTCTTTTTCTTTTGTTGGATTCTCCTGCTTTGGGGTGGATTCACTCTCTCCTGCCCTCAGTTCGGCTTCCGCCGCTTTCTTCATGGCATAATCCGTATAACCGCCCTCATACTGACGCAGCTTTCCTCCATCTTCAAAGGAAAAGAGCCGTTTCATAGTACGATCCAGGAAATAACGATCATGTGATATTGCCACCACGATCCCTTCATAGCGATCCAGATAGTCTTCTAAAATCGTTAATGTAGCGAGATCGATGTCGTTACTCAACTCATCCAAAGCTAAAAAATTAGGAGAACTGATAAGTACACGCAACAGATTTAACCGCTTCTTCTCTCCTCCGGACAATTTTCCAATAGGACTGTACTGCTGCTCTGGTGTAAACAAAAACTTCTCGAGCATGGCGGATGCCGATAACATGCCATCTGCAGTCTGAATATATTCCGCGACATCCTTCACATAATCAATCACTCTTTGGTTTGGGTTCATACAGGAAAAATCTATTTCATTTTTCTCAGGCTCCTCCGCAGCCTTCCCTGAAGATATCTCCTGCGCATAGTAACCCATTTTTACTGTCTGGCCAACAATTACCTGGCCAGAATCCGGCGAAATAAGCCCTGTTATAATTTTCATCAGGGTAGATTTTCCACAACCGTTCGGCCCGACAATTCCTACCCTGTCTCCCTTTAAGAAAATATAGTTAAAATCATCAATCAGTTTTCTATCCCCATAGCTTTTGCAGAGGTGTTCCAATTCCACGGTTGTCTTTCCCAGTCTTGTGGAAATAGAACTTAATTCCAACGTGGAATCCTTTATGGGAGCCTGTCTGTCTCTCAGCTCTTCATATCGCTGGATATGTGCTTTCTGCTTCGTCGAACGTGCCCTTGCTCCCCTGCGCATCCACTCCAGCTCCACTCGCAGGATGGACTGACGCTTGCGTTCACTGGCCATCTCCATATCCTCCCGCTGTGCCTTCAATTCCAGAAAGCCAGAATAATTTGTCTGATAGCTGTACATAGAACCTTTATCAATTTCCACGATCCGGTTACATACACTATCCAGAAAATAGCGGTCATGCGTTACCATAATCAAGGCGCCACGCCACTTTTTCAGATACTCTTCCAGCCAGTCTGCCATCTCATTATCCAAATGGTTGGTCGGCTCATCCAGAAGCAGCATGTCCGCCGGGGAAAGCAGTACCGAAATCAACGCCAAACGTTTCCGCTGTCCACCCGAAAGCTGCCCGGCAGGCTGCGCAAAATCTTTGATCCCCAGACGCGTCATCATTGCCTTTGCATCACTTTCAATCGTCCATCGGTTCTCCTCTGTCACATTTCCCGCCAGCACACATTCCATACTGGACATCTGCGCATCAAACTCCGGATGCTGGGGTAGGTATCGGCTAACCATATGATTAGCAGTCGTGATGCTTCCTTCATCTGGTTCTTCCAGCCCTGCCAGCATTTTCAGGAGTGTTGTCTTTCCGGTTCCATTGATTCCAATAACACCAACCTTTTCTCCCTCCTGCAAAAAGAACGATGCGTTATCAAACACTTTTCGCTCTGCAAATACTTTTGTTATTTTTTCTACATTGATCAAATTCATTGCTGTCCCTCTCTCAATCTTAACAGCGTCGTCTTTCCCGTGCTGTTTTTTCCGCCCCGTCCACCGTGAAGGAGGCATTTCCTAAAACTTCCGCAGTTCAATAGAATCGTCATCCGGTGTGTTCTCCACGGATTTCACCACCACGTCATAGCCAAAGTCACTGTTTACCTGCACATGCACTGTGTCGCCGCACTTGTGCCCCGCGAGCGCCTTCCCGATCGGGGACTCAATGCTGATCAGCCCCTGCAGGGGATTGTTCCGCACGGTCGTCACCAGACGGTAGGTCTCCGTCGCGCCATCCTCCACAAACTCGACCTCGACAGTTTTGTTCAGCCCGATCTCATCCTCCCTGGCATCATCCTCGATAATCTGCGCGGTCTTAATCATGCGCTCCAAGTAACGGATGCGGCTCTCGTTCTGGTTCTTGTATTTCTTTGCCGCATAGTACTCAAAGTTTTCGCTCAGATCTCCCTGTGCACGGGCCTCCTTCACCGCCTCAAGCGCCTCTTTCCGAATCACGAGTTTTCTGTGCTCGATCTCCTCCTCCATCTTTTTGATGTCGTTTCTTGTCAGTCTGTCGTTCATTTCTCCACTCCTCCAAGTCCGCGCACAGTTGCGCGGAAAATACCATTTGTCCCTGCTGCACACCATAAGAAATCGAGCAGGTTCTCCTGCCCGATTTCTGTGGAAAATTATGTAACCAATACACTACTTCGTCCTGTTCACCAATTTGCTCTTGTGTATCGCATAGAGCGGAAGCGCGATAAACACCATGCCGCCAAGGATGTTTCCAAGCGTGACCGGAATCAGGTTCGACACAAAATCCCCGATATGCAGGTTTGCCGCGATCTGGTCTGCTGTAATGCCGTTCAGTTCCTCCGCCTTTGC
>CAMWOK010000421.1 GCA_947175845.1 uncultured Lachnospiraceae bacterium
ATGGCGTCGTTATACAGATGGCGGGAATGATTTTTCAAACACGCTCTAGTACTCCGCCTGCGCCACTTTCCACAGAATGTTTCCTTTCCTGCTGCAGCCAAAAAGAGGAGTACCATGAAAAGACAGAATGCACCGACCATGAAGGATGTGGCGCGGGAAGCCAAAGTCGCGCTCGGGACAGTCTCCAAGGTCATCAACGGCATCCCCGTCGGGGAGGAATACCGCGTCAAGGTTGAGGCGGCAATCAGAAAACTCAATTACGAAGTCAACACGTACGCGCGCGGGCTCAAGATGCAGAAATCCAACACGGTTACGCTGATTATCCCCGACGCGGTCAACCCCTTTTACGCCTCCTTTGCACACTACATTGAGAGCGCCCTCTACGAGGCGGGGCATTTCATGGTTCTGTGCTGCTCCGGCGCCATTCTGGAAAAGGAGATTGAATACTTAAACATGGCGTCTCAGAATCAGTCTGACGGTGTGATCGCACTCACATACAATGATATCGGCGGGCATGTCCCCGAGAGCCTCCCGCTGGTTTCCTTTGACAGAATCTACAGCAACGCATTCACGCCGCGGGTCGCGTCGGACAATTTTGCCGGGGGAGTGATGGCCGTCGAAAAGCTGCTCGAATGCGGCTGCGCGCACCCGGCCTTCATCACCTTCAACTCCCCCTATCCCGGCGAGGCGGACAAGCGCAAGGACGGCTATCTCCACGCGTGCAGCGCGCACAATCTTGAGCCCGTCTACCTGAGCACGCTCAGCGACGCCAATCTGGTCTGCCAAATCACAGATTTCATCCGGCATCACCGCCGCGCCGACGGCAGCCTTGCCTTTGACGGCATCTTTGTGAACACGGATTACAACGCATACATCACCTGCAATATTCTGCGCGAGATGGGCTTTCGGATACCGGACGACGTGCAGATCATCGGGTTTGACGGCATCACGAAGTTCGGCATCACCAAGGACCTGTATGTGTCGAGCATCTGCCAGCCGATTCCGGAGCTTGCCAGAACCTGTGTGAATATGGTGCTTGCAAAAGATAAAGGACTGCTCCCGAGCCTGACACTGCTGCCGGTTTCCTACCGGTACGGCGGCACGACGCGAAAATAAGGAATTGTATACGGCCGTAACCTCCGCCCCACTTTTTCATAAACTACTCATAAGACATCAAAAACTGGAGCAATCAAACCATATGGCTATCGGATATCTGACAATACAGGCGCGAACCGCACACGATGCACTTCCCCTGCGCGGCGCATCCATCCGCATTCTGAATGCAGACGGCGGGAGCGTCTATGAGCTGGTCACAGACGAAAACGGGGAGGCGCGGACTGTCCCCTTAGAGACACTCGACAAAAATTTTTCCCTCTCTCCCTACTACTCCGGCATCCCGTACACCAACTACAGTGTACTCGCCCGCGCTTCCGGATTTAACTCGCTCTATGTCTCGGACATTCCCATTTTTGAGGGGGAGCGGGCCGTCCTGCCCCTCTCGCTCATCCCCATGCAGGAGCGGCAGAGAACACCCATACAGGCGGAGCTCTACGTGGGCGCTCCCGCCGTCTCCCTCGCCGGACCGCGTTCCCAGGAAGGACCGGATGGCACGCCGTACGTGCTGCGCCAGGTTGTCATCCCGGAGCCAATCACCGTACATATGGGGCCGCCTGGATCCGCCGCCGCAAACGTGCAGGTCTCGTTTCCCGACTATGTAAAAAATGTGGCGAGCAGCGAGATCTATCCGACATGGCCCGCAGCCGCGCTGACCGCCAATATTTACGCGATCATCACCTTTGCGCTGAACAGGATTTTCACAGAGTGGTACCGCAGTCGCAGCTATGACTTCGACATTACGAACAGCCCCGCCTACGACCAGTATTTTGTCTATGGCAGGCCCATCTACGACTCCATCAGCCGGATTGTGGACAATATTTTTGACGAGTATGTCCGTCGGAAAGGGCAAAATGCCCCCTACTTTACATCCTTCTGCAACGGCACCACCGCCACTTGCTCCGGGCTGTCCCAGTGGGGAACCGTCACGCTGGCGGAACAGGGCCTCAGCCCGCTCGATATCCTCCGCTCCTACTATCCAAAGGACATTGAGATCGCGCAGACCGATATCAAGACGGGCATCCTTTCCTCCTACCCTGGATCTCCCTTGCGGGTGGGCAGCACCGGGCTTGACGTCCAGACCATCCAGAACTGGCTTGGGCGCATCCGCAAAGACTATCCTGCGATTCCCGCAATCACGGACCCTGCCGGCCAGTTCCAGAACAGCACCCAGGCGGCAGTAAAAAAATTTCAGAGCGTCTTTAACCTCGCGGCAGACGGCATTGTGGGAAAATCCACCTGGTACAAGATTTCACGGCTCTACTCCGCCGTCGCCAGACTGTCGGAACTTGACAGCGAGGGAAACACCCTGGGCATTGGGACCATTCCTCCCTCCTCCGTGCTGCGTCAGGGCTCCCGCGGACAGGACGTCATCACGCTGCAGTACCTTCGCAATGTGGCTTCCCTGTACTATCCAGGCATTCCGGCTCCTGCACAGGACGGCAT
>CAMWOK010000422.1 GCA_947175845.1 uncultured Lachnospiraceae bacterium
CTCATAGATAGTGATTGATTCCTCCAGTTCTCCCATGGCACTATGTACAGTCCCCATTCCCATCAGAATCAGTATCTCCTGCTCCCTGTACGGATATACTTTATCGCCTTTCTCCCCCCACAGATAATCCGCATAATCAGGAATCGTCATCTGCATGGCTTCCTGCAGCTGCGCTGCAAGCTCCTGTGCGCTGTACTCTCCTAAATAAAATTCCAGCATTGCCTCGACTCTTTTCAGGTACTGCCTGTCTGTCAGCGAATCCGATATCTTCCCGCGCATGCGTGTCAGATACCGTTTTGCCGTATCGTACTCCCGCTTTGTCATCGCATCCTCAAACAAGGTATATTCTTCCAGCAGCGCCATATCTGCGCCCATGCAGACCGCACAGTTGTCATGTACCCCACGCCCCATCTTTTCCATGAGTTTTCTGTATGTGTCTCTCTTGATTTTGTGTCTGTTATTTTCAATGCGGGATAAGGTCTCCACTGAGCAGATCCCATCACTCAGCTCTTCCTGCGTCATCCCGACCGCATTTCTCGTCAGGCGTATCACATCGCCAGCCCTGTAATTTGCCATCCCAGCTCCTCCTTGCAAAATCGTTCAATCTGATTCATCCCTTCCCGCTCTCCAAAAATTTCACAGATACTGTACGCCATCAGGCACTCCTCCTGAATCTCACGCCGTTTCGCGCTATCTGTTAACGCGTCCTCCCCATATTGTATTCTCAGCGTCTGCGCCCTGAGAAAGCGCAGACGATCCAGTCCTGCCAGCTCCCGTCCCTGGACAACATAGCCAATTCCCCTGTCGATATACTCCAATACCTTATCCATATCCTGGTGTCTTTGCGCCAGCCCGATCAACTCCATCAATATCCTGCTTCCCTGTTCCTGCTTTCTGCGCTCCGAATCATAATATTCCACATGCTGGAACAAATCCAGCAATACCTCTTCTGCCTGAGCAATTGACTGATACACCCCGTAATGAATCAACAAAAGAATCAGCTCCACCTCCACTGTCGTATAGAGCTGATTCTTCTCGAAACTGCCTGACACATACGCAGGTTTTGTCAGCTGCAGTGCCCGCATTGCAGTTTTGCAGACTTTTTCCTGCTGATCCTGTCGCTCCTGCTGCCCTGTCCGGCTGTTCTCCAATTCCGTCAACTGCATTTGGATCTCCTGGTACAGACAGAACTGTTCCTGCAGTTCAGGTGCTGTATCTGCCTTCGCCCGGTACTGAAAAAGCTCCTTTTGTACCTGCGCAAAATTTTTGAGGCGCATATTTTTCTGAATGGATTCCCTTGCCATCCACAGTTCATAATCCGCATCATTCAAAAGCTACTCAAACTGAGATACCGTCTTGCCAATGCGCTCAAGAAGCAGGCTGCTTGTCAGGAAGTCAACACATCTGTTTCCATTCTCCAGACGCGACAATGTGCTTCCAGAACATATCCCATCACACACCTGCTCCAACGTCAGTTTATATTTCTCCCGATAATAAGCCAGCACAACGCCTGCTGAATTTATTTTCATCCAACAATCCCCCTCATCACACATCCTGTTTTCCTGACACTTTCAGATCTGAAATATCCTTCTCGTATTTTCCTGTGCACGCTGCACCAACACCTCTTCGGAAACGTTCATGTACCTGGCAAGCTCCCGCGCCACATACACGATATTCTGCGGCACGTTTGTGCGGTCAAGTCCCGGCACATTCCGCGGCGTCAAATACGGTGCATCCGTCTCGAGCAAAATGCGGTCAAGCGGGATGCTGTGCACTGCTTCGCGCAGCTCCCGCGCGCGGCGGTCATCACATATCCACCCTGTGATGCCGATAGAAAATCCCATAGAGAGATACTTGTCCAGCGTTTCCCGATTTCCGGTAAAGCAGTGCACGACCGATTTTTCACAGATTTTCCTGTGTCTCTTAAAGCGTTTGATAAAGTCGTCCGCCGCGCTGCGCTCGTGCAGAAACAGCGGCTTGCTCAGTTTTTCCGCGAGCACAATGTGCTTTTCAAGACAGCGAATCTGGTTCTCCTTGGTGGAGAACATTCTGTCATAATCCAGCCCTCACTCCCCGACTGCAACGATTTTCTTATTTCCGGTTACAATCTGCTCAATCTCAGCAAAATCCTGCTGTGATGCCCTGTCCGCGTTGTGCGGGTGAATCCCGGCTGTCCCATAAGCAGTGTGCGTTCTGACAAAGCGGTCAATTTGCTGGTTCTCCTTCGGGTCTGTTCCCGTGAGAATGCAGCATACTCCCTGCGCCATGGCGTCATCTATAATCTTTTCAGGATCCGGAAACTGCCTGCAAAACAGGTTTAATCCGATATCGTAATAATTTATGGTTTTCATGTTTTCCTGCATTTTTTCTCTACCTCTTTTCCAACTCCCGCTCTGATGCCCAGGCAATATCCGCCTCAACCCAGCAGCCTTCCACGCCAACAAGGCTTCTAACTACCCTGTGTGCAATGTCCTTCCCGCGGTACGCCTTTTCACCGTTCACGACTAGTACAATGAACATTAAGTTTCTGGTACATTGACGCAGAATGATTGTTTCAGA
>CAMWOK010000423.1 GCA_947175845.1 uncultured Lachnospiraceae bacterium
TCTGAAACAATCATTCTGCGTCAATGTACCAGAAACTTAATTTTCATTGTACTAACTTCTGGCAGTGTTCGCAGAAATAAATCGTTCCTCCCATATAGTTTGTCTTGTGTATCTCATGCCCGCGGCGCTGAGCGTGTCCATGTCGCGGTTGATCATACTCTGTTACTTCTTTTCCGAGATTCTGTTTCCATAAGGCGCCCCTCCCTGCTCCATCAGTTCCACACAGCTATATGGAATCATACCATATTTAAAAACAAATTGCCAACACAAAAATATCGCACACCTTTCCTTTTCGAACGCACTGCTGCAGATATCCGCCCTGCGTCCAGCGGCAATTCCGCTCCATGACCCGCTCTTAAAAAAGCTCAATCAAAGTTCAACTCATACAGCTCAAACAGCGGGATTTCCGGTATGCCGCGCAGTAAATCCCGCGCTCCCGCAAAGGTAAACCCCTTTTTTTGATACAGCCTCTGCGCCGGAATATTTCCGGGGACAACGTCAAGCCGGACTGCCTGATATCCCCTGCGCCGGGCCATGTCTACACAGCAGTCCACCATATAGCTGCCAACGCCGCGGCAGCCCGCCGACGGCAAAACTGCCAGCATGTGAATCACAAGAAACGTTCCCGGAGCAAGATCTTTGCTCCAGTCGCCTGCCGCGTAGTCTCCGCCCGGATTGTCGTTGAGCACAAAAGCGCCCAGCACGTTACCTTCCTCGATGCAGGCATACTGTTCCCCTTTTTCGACAGCGCGCCGCACACTCTCCCTGCAGGGATACTGCATTGACCATTCCGGATAATTAATTGTTTCCTCCAAATGCTGCACGACCTTGCGGTACATGTCCGCAACCATATTCAGATGCTCGTCCTTGCAATGAATCAGTTCCATATGCTCTCCTCCCACTCAGAAACGCTGATGCACTCCGTGTTTCCTAAGAATCATAACACACTGACCTGACTTTTTCAAACCTTTCCTGCGATTACTGTCACCCTTGTTCCCATGCGGCTCAACAGCTCGTTTGTGATGCTCTGCGCATGTTGGGCCACTGCCGGCGCCGAGATTTGCGCATCGCCATCCTCTCCGATCAGCGTCGCAGTCATGCCGACACGGATATTCGACAGCGCTGTGACGTCCACCGCGAGCTGATCCATGCAGACTCTGCCGACAATCGGCGCTTGCTGGCCGTTGATGAGCACACACTGCCCCACGCCGGAGAGCGCTCTTGGAAATCCGTCCGCGTAGCCTATGGACAGGATGGCAATACAGCTGTCTTTGTCCGCCACAAAGGTTCTGCCGTATCCGACGCACTCGCCCTGTCTTATCGTTCGTATCAGGACAATATGCGCTTTCAGGGAGAGCACCGGCTTTAGGTCAAGCTGAAGTTTTGTCCTTGCATCTGGCGTGCTCAACACACCGTACAGCGCGATCCCCGCCCTGACATAGCTGCATTTGAGCTCGGGATAATTCAGCAGGCCATAGCTGCTCTGTATATGCGTTTTGGGAACGCGGATGCCCTGCTTTTTCAACCGGTTTATCACCCTGTAAAACCCTGCGATCTGCTGCCGGGTGAACGCGATATCCGACTCGTCGAGGCTGTCCGCCACACACAGGTGCGTATAAATCCCGGTTACGGTCAGATTTTTCATCAAAAACACGCTCAAAATATTCTGCATTTCCTTCGATTTTGCACCGCTTTCAGCGCACAGCCCAAATCCGAGCCGATGCATCCCCGTGTCAATCTTGATGTGCACCCTGACTTTGCAGCCCTGCGCGTCGAGCCTGCACGCATAGTCGTAGTCAACCAGCGTCTGCGTGAGGTTTTGTCTTTGCAGCTCCCACGCCCGCGCGGGCGGCGTGTACCCCAGTATCAGAATCTCACCGCGGACACCGTATCTGCGCAGTGCTATGCCCTCGTCGATCGTCGCAGCCGCAAACGCCCTGACGCCGATTTTGTCCAGATGCGTCGCAATCTCATACATTCCATGTCCGTAAGCCTCCGCCTTCACGACTGCCATCAGCTCGCATCGGGGCTGCATTGCCGCGCGCAGTGCGCGCACATTGTGTTCCAGATTGTCCAGATTGATTTCGAGGTAAGCCCGCCCGGTGTCCGCTCCCCGCGCGTTTTTTCCACAACGCGCACCGAACTTTTTATTAATCCATCTCCACAGCACCGACACCGACACACTAAATGACACAGATGTCAGAAGTACTGCAAGGAAATGAACCACGCTGTTGTCCACGAGCAGATTCTGCAGATGAAGCAGTTTTGCAGCCAGCCGTATGACAACGATCATCATCGGATGAATGACATAGATTAAGAGTGAGACGTCCCGCATCCAGACACGGCGCTTCCCGCGAAACTGCAAAAGACTGCGAAACAGAAAATACATGCACGGAACCAGAAAGACATACATACTGTCGTGGCGCTGAAGTCGAAAATGATGCAGTGTCAGTCCTTCTGCCAGCATCAGAATGAGCATGACAAGAGACAGCAAAAAGCAGACCATCCCGGACTTTTGGGCAGCGAAATCCCCTGTGACCGCCTCCTGACAGG
>CAMWOK010000424.1 GCA_947175845.1 uncultured Lachnospiraceae bacterium
ACAATGTACGGCGGCATGAACATCTCGTGTGCAGGCGCTGCGGAAAGTTGTCGGATATCGTGCTCGCGGATATGACGCAGATGATTCAGAACCAGGTCGCGGTTCCCATGCTTTCCTACGATTTGAAGATTCAATATCTGTGTGAGGAATGTTTAAAAATAGAAGAGTTGCAGAAAGAGGACCAGAATAAGGAGGATTTATGAAAACAAACAAATACGAGGGAACACAGACGCAGAAGAACCTTGAGGCGGCATTTGCCGGGG
The DNA here is from genome assembly GCA_947175845.1 of uncultured Lachnospiraceae bacterium. Lineage (GTDB taxonomy): Bacteria > Bacillota > Clostridia > Lachnospirales > Lachnospiraceae > COE1. The sequence continues at coordinate 264 of CAMWOK010000424.1, forward strand.
AGTCACAGGCGAGAAACAAGTATACATACTTTGCATCGGTTGCAAAGAAGGAGGGCATGGAGCAGATTTCGGCACTGTTCCTCAAGACGGCTGACAATGAGAAGGAACATGCCAAGATGTGGTTCAAGGAGCTCAACGGAATCGGGGACACGGCGGAGAATCTCAGCGCTGCCGCCGACGGTGAGAACTATGAGTGGACCGACATGTACGAGGAGTTTGCAAAGACCGCCGAGGCGGAAGGCTTTGCGGAGCTGGCAGCAAAATTCCGCATGGTCGGGGAGATTGAGAAACACCACGAGGAGCGCTACCGTGCCCTTCTCAAAAACATAGAAACGGCGTCCGTGTTTGAGAAGAGCGAGGTCAAGGTGTGGGAGTGCCGCAACTGCGGACATATCGTCGTGGGGATTAGTGCGCCGGAGCGCTGCCCGGTATGTAATCACCCGCAGAGTTATTTTGAGATTCATGCGGAAAATTATTAATTTTCCGGCAGAACCCCTTTTCCTGTCACTGACTGCAAAGGTGATCTTATGCACAGTGTAGCTGACATTTGAGATGATAAACGGAATATTTATATGGAAAGGATTGCAGTATGAAAATCAGAAAAAAAGCGTTTGACACAGCGCTTGGCTCCGTTTCTAGGCTTGTGGAGATGGAGTATGTGCCGCAGAATCAGGAGCTGAATGAGATTCACCAGCGCCTGATAAAAGGGCGCGGGGCGTTCGAGCAGGCGGCGACAAAGACCATGGACGCCGTCATCCGCATGAGCGCCATGGACCTGACGCTCGCGGCAAACGCTTCCACAATAGAGGAGATTAATACATCCATGGGGGCGGCGGTTGACGGCATCAGCGCGTCGGCGGGCTCCACGGCAAAGATAGCGTCCGAGGTTTCGAAGGCGCATGAGAATCTGACCACCACCATCATAGAGGTCTCTGACCAGTCCGGCAGGATCATGGAGGATATCCGCAGCTGTGAGAGCGAGCTGACCTCCATCTCGGGCCTGTCTTCCTCTGCAATTTCCACCGCGCAGGGGATGAAGGCGGACATCGGCGGGCTGATTCAGACCGTCCGCGATATGACCGAGGCCATTGCCGCGATCAATGCGATATCTGCACAGACCAATCTTCTGGCACTGAATGCGTCCATAGAGGCTGCGCGCGCGGGGGATGCCGGCCGTGGATTCTCGGTCGTGGCGGAGGAGATCCGAAGCCTTGCCGAGGAGGCGAAATCGCTGACCGGGCGCATGGGAGCCTTTGTGTCGAATATCCAGGAGGCTTCGCGCAAGAGCGCGGACAGCGTGGACACCACAGTCGCTGAGCTTGAACACATCAACGAGAACATTCAGAATGCGTGGAAGCTCACGGGGCAGAATCGGCAGGGCATGGATCACATTGCAGATTCTGTCTCCTCCCTGGCAGCGGTCAGCGAGGAAATCAGCAGCTCCATGCACGAGCTGGACAATCAGGCGCAGCACATCAATGTGGAGTGTGTGGATCTGCGGGGCCACATGGATTCCCTGGCAGCGTCAAGCTGTTCGATTGCGGAGCTTGTGGAGCCATCCAAAATGATTGAAAAGCATCTGGAAGAATCGACCCAGATTATGGGCGCCATGGTGCAGGACGCTTTTTACATGCTGGACAATCAGGTGATCTTAAACTGCTTGAACAGCGCGGTGGAGGCACACCGCGGCTGGCTGAATACGCTGGGGGAGATGGCGCAGACAGGGAGCCTCAAAGTGCTGCAGACCGACTGCACCAAGTGTGGGCTTGGCCATTTTTACTACGCGTTCAAACCATCCAACCCACAGATAACCGGCATCTGGAACGGACTTGAGGCAAAGCATAAGACCTTTCACTCGTACGGAACGGAGATGATCAGCGCGATCCAGGCCGGGCGCAGCGGCGAGCTGCAGCAGATTTATCAGAAGGCAAAAGAGTACTCCAAGGAACTGATCGCGGACTTTCAGTCGATCATACGCATTATTGAAACGCTGTCGAAAAGCGGTATCCGCATTTTTGATCAGGAAGAGGCTGGCCAGAAGCAGGGCGCAGGCAGCGTGTGAGCAAGCCAGGAACAGTGAAGCCGATGTGCGGCGGAAACAGAATAAAAGGATAAGAAAGAGAAAGGAGAACATTCCTTTCTCTTTTTTTGTGGTGCGCCATGACGGTTGACTTTGCAGCTCTAATGTGTTAGTGTATTTATATACTCTAATGTATTAGAGTGCGGAGGGGTTAAGGTGAAATATAAAATTTCACCATCCTGATTGATACGCCTGCTAAAGCAGG
>CAMWOK010000425.1 GCA_947175845.1 uncultured Lachnospiraceae bacterium
GCATCAGTTTGATGCGGTTGAGCTGATTGACTTCCGAAGCGCCGGGATCGTAATCTATGGCAACAATGTTTGCCTCAGGGTGGCGTTTGCGAAGCTCCTTGATAACACCTTTTCCGACAACGTGGTTCGGCAGACAGCCAAAGGGCTGCGTACATACGATGTTGGGCGTGTCATTGTGAATAAGCTCAAGCATCTCGCCGGTGAGAAACCATCCCTCTCCGGTCTGATTGCCAATTGAGACGATTTCCGAGGCATTTTTTGCGGTCTCATAGATATCGGCAGGCGGGATAAAATGTTTGCTTGCCGCAAACGCTTCGCTCATTGGCTTTCGCAGCTTTTGGATCGCCTTGATACCAATTCGGCAGAAATTGGCAGTTTTTTTGCTCGTGCCGAGATTTTCTGCCTTGTACAACTGATTGTAGAAGCAGTAGAACATGAAATCCATCAGGTCTGGAACGACTGCCTCTGCACCCTCGTGTTCCAGAAGCTCCACAAGCCGGTTGTTTGCGGCGGGAGAAAATTTCACCAGAATTTCACCGACCACGCCGACACGCGGTTTTTTGATGTTCTGTACAGGGATTGCATCAAATTCTGCAATCATTTGATGGCACATTTTTTTGTAAGTGTTGAAGGACATATACCTGCGTCCGAGGAAATCACAGCATTTTTTTATCCACTTTTGGTGCACTTCATTGACAGAGCCGGGAACGGCCTCGTAAGGGCGCATTCTGTACACGCAGCGCATGAAGATATCGCCAAAGTTCACGGCATAGACCGCGCGCAGCAGAAGCATCGGCGTGATCTTAAACCCGGGGTTGCTCTCGAGTTTCGACAAGTTGAGTGAGATTACCGGGATATGCTGATAACCAGCCTTCTCCAGTGCGCGGCGGACAAATCCTATATAGTTTGTCGCGCGGCAGCCGCCGCCAGTCTGCGACATCACGACGGCGAGATGGTCTGTATCAAACTTGCCGGAGAGCACGGCTTCCATTATCTGGCCGACGACCAGAAGAGACGGATAGCAGGCGTCGTTGTTGACATATTTGAGCCCCATATCAATACTGCCTTTGTTGTCATTGTTCAGAATGACCAGATTATAGCCGCATCTGCGGAACGTTGGCTCTAGGAGATCGAAGTGAATCGGTGACATCTGCGGACATAATATGGTATAGTTTTTGCGCATTTCTTTTGTGAAGAGCACCCTGCTCATATGGCTCGAACTGATTGTGCGCTCCTGGTGGCGCTGTTCGCGCACGCGGATTGCAGACAACAGAGAGCGGATGCGGATTCGCGCTGCACCGAGATTGTTCACTTCGTCGATCTTGAGGCAGGTATATATTTTGCCTGAACCGGTCAAAATGTCGTTGACCTGATCGGTCGTCACAGCATCCAAGCCGCATCCAAAGGAGTTGAGCTGTATCAAATCCAGATCGTCGCGCGTTCTGACAAAGCTGGCGGCAGCGTAGAGCCTGGAATGGTACATCCACTGATCGGACACGATCAGGGGACGTTCCGGTTTTGCAAGGTGCGACACAGAGTCCTCCGTGAGAACCGCGATCCCGTAGGAGTTGATCAGTTCGGGGATGCCATGGTTGATCTCGGGATCGATATGGTATGGGCGTCCTGCAAGCACAATACCGCGCGCGTGATTTTGTTCGAGGTAGGCAAGAACTTCCTCACCCTTTTTGCAAAGATCCCTGCGCGCGCTGTCAAGCTCCTGCCAGGCAGCATCGACGGCAGCTTTCAGTTCATCTGCCGGAATGTCTGGAAATTCTTTTTCCAGGGACTGCAGGATGAGGGAAGGCTCCCGGAAGGACATAAACGGATTTTTGAACACAACCTCACCGCGGCCGATGGCTTCGACATTATTTTTAATATTTTCCGAATATGATGTGACAATAGGGCAGTTGTAGTGGTTGTTAGCCTCGTCAAACTCATTGCGCTCGTAAAACAGGGCAGGGTAGAAGATAAAATCTACATTTTGCTGAATCAGCCACTCTACGTGCCCGTGTGCGAGCTTGGCGGGATAACATTCCGACTCGCTTGGTATGGACTCGATTCCCATCTCGTAAATCTTCCGGTTTGACAGCGGTGAGAGCACAACCTGATAGTTTAATTTTGTAAACAGCGTAAACCAGAATGGATAGTTCTCATACATATTCAGCACGCGCGGTATGCCGACACGCCCGCGCACTGCATCCGCGTCGGAGAGCGGCTCGTAGGAGAACATTCGCTTGAGCTTGTACGCGAAGAGGTTTGGTACATGGTTGTCTGTCTTAGCTTTTCCAAGTCCCCGCTCACAGCGGTTTCCAGATATGTAACTCCTGCCGTCAGAAAACTTGTTGACAGTCAGCCGGCACGAGTTTGTGCATCCCTGACATTTCACAAGAGAGGTTGTGAAGGCAAGCGCGTTGATCTGTTCTATGTTGAGCATTGTGCTTGTGCTGTCCGGGGCAGCCTGGTAGCGCTCCCGCGCGAGCAGTGCTGCGCCAAATGCGCCCATGATTCCGGCAATGTCCGGTCGGATGACCGCACAGTCGGCAATC
>CAMWOK010000426.1 GCA_947175845.1 uncultured Lachnospiraceae bacterium
GGTTTCGGGAACAGTGCACATCTATGTGGAATCGGGCGTGGAAGGGTTCACGAAGGAGTACGGCGACGATGCGGTGATCGGAATCAAGCTTTCCAAGGCGCGGTACAATGAGGAGACCCAGGTGGTCACGGCGCTGATGACCGGCCCGGTCGAGGGTGATCCGCAGAGTGCGTTTCGCATCGAGGGTGCGGACGGCGAAGTTTCTATAACGGAAGTGGCGGAGACGAAGGAGAACGACCAGACAGGATATGTGCTGACGCTGGCGGAACCCCTGGATCTCAACAAAGAGTACAGCGTCACATTCGACGGCAATGCGTACAAGGTCGTGATGCCTAACATTTATTCTACAGAGGACTTTGAGGCGGAATATACATACACAGGAGAGGACCTTGGCGCCACATGGAGCAAGGACAAAACAGAGTTCCGCGTGTGGGCGCCGACGGCGGAGTCCATGACAGTCAACCTGTATGCAGGGGGCACGGCAGGGGAGGACGACCTGCAGGAGCAGCTGCAGATGGAGAAGGACGTGAACGGTACATGGGTTGCTGAGAAAGAGGGCGATCTGAACGGGACCTACTACACATATACAGTGCGCGTCCGCGGTGAGGAGAAGGAAGCCTGCGACCCGTACGCCAGAACGACGGGCGTGAACGGTAAGCGCGCCATGGTCATCGACCTTGCTTCCACGAATCCGGAGGGGTGGGACAGTGATGTGGACCCGAACGCCGGACTGTCCTACAATGATGCCATCATCTATGAGCTGCATGTGCGCGATTTGTCCTCAGATGAGAGTGCAGGCATCAAAAATGTAGGAAAATTCCTTGGTCTGACAGAGACGGGGACCGCTACGCCGGGCGGCATTCCGACCGGACTGGATCACATCAAAGACTTAGGTGTGACGCACCTGCATCTGCTTCCGGTCTATGATTACGGCTCCGTGGACGAGGAAAATCTGGACAAAGCGCAGTTTAACTGGGGATATGATCCGGTCAACTACAATGTGCCGGAAGGCTCCTACTCCACAAACCCTTACAATGGGGAAGTCCGCGTCAAGGAGATGAAACAGATGGTAAAATCACTCCATGACAACGGCATCAGCGTGATCATGGACGTGGTTTACAACCATGTGCAGAGCGCAGGAGACTTTTGTTTTAATATAACCGTTCCGGGGTATTTTTCGCGCATGGATGAGAACGGCGCGTACTCCAATGGCTCCGGGTGCGGAAACGATACGGCCTCAGAGCGATCCATGGTCAGAAAATATATCGTGGATTCTGTCAAATATTGGGCGGACGAGTACCATATTGACGGTTTCCGCTTTGACCTGGTGGGGCTTATCGACACCGAGACAGTCAACCAGATTGTGGAGGAGGTGCACAAGGACCATCCCAACGTGATCTTCTACGGGGAAGGATGGACGATGGACACCATGGTGACCAAGGAGGGCGTCAAGATGGCGACGCAGTTAAACTCCACGGAGACACCGGGATTTGCATATTTCAGCGACACGATCCGGGATGCGCTCAAGGGCAGCGTGTTTGATACTTCTGTAGGGTATATATCGGGCGCAGAAGGACTCGAGGAGACCATTGAGCAGTGCTTTATGGGGCTTACAGACTGGTGTACGACCCCGGCGCAGACGGTAAACTACGCATCCTGTCACGACAACCTGACAATGATGGACCGCATCACACGCTCGACGCTCGATTCTTCCAGGGCGGACAGAATCCGCATGAACAACCTTGCGGCGGCGGTTTATCTGACTTCCGAGGGCATTCCGTTCATGCAGGCGGGGGAGGAGATGCTTCGCTCAAAACTCAAGGCGGGCGGAACCTTTGACGAGAACAGCTACAAGTCGCCGGATTCTGTCAACAGCCTCAAGTGGTCGACGCTGGAGGAGGAAGAGTACCAGAATGTCTATGCGTACTACAAGGGGCTGATCGCATTCCGCAAGGCGCACGCTGCGCTGCGTCTGACCAACGCCGAGGATGTGAAGCAGAATGTCACGCCGGTGGACGGACTGCCGGCAAATGTCGTTGCACTTTCGATCAACGGCGGCGTGAACGGGAAGACCTCCGACGGACTTTTTGTCATATTCAATCCCAACAACCAGGTTGAGGAGATTCCACTGCCGGAAGGCACATGGGATGTGTACGTGAACGGGGAGAAAGCTGGAACAGAAGTTCTTGCGACAATCACGGACGGTAAGGCATCCGTGGAACCCATATCGGCGCTGGTTCTGGTGCAATCAGACAGCGCGCCGTCCGCTGCGGACACTGACAGCGCTGCGCAGGGAGAAGCTGCTGAGTCGCAGAGCGCTCCCGCAGAGTCAGCAGACAGCGCATCAGCCGCATCAGGGAACAACACTGGTGTTGTGATCGGTGTGGTGGCAGCTGCGCTCGCGGCAGCCGCAATAGCATTTGCCGCAAAGAAAAAGAAGGGCGGACAGTAAGCCGAACAGCTTGAAAAAACTCCGATAATCCTGCAATACACAGGATTTATCGGAGTTTTTTTGAATATATGCCGCGGGAGCACAGGCAG
>CAMWOK010000427.1 GCA_947175845.1 uncultured Lachnospiraceae bacterium
CCATTCTACGACCATGCAGCTTCTGCGCGCCGCAAGACAGCCAGATGTGGATATTCTGTTCGAGTCCCGTACCTTTGTGGCGTTTGACCTGGCCCGCCCGCTGCACCATCCGGACGCACTGCGCCAGTACCAGTCATTTGAAAACCGCCGCTATGACATGCCGGAGGACCTGGAAAACCCGAACTTTTTTGCGGACAAGTTCGTCATCTGGTATCAGGAAGAAGCCCAGCTCGAAGCTTTCCGCCGCGTCAGCGACAGATGGTTTGACTGCATTGACCGGGGCGGTACTTTCCGGGAATTTGTCCCCCATGGATACTCCAAGGCGACCGGAATCGAGTATGTGCTGAATCATTATCACATGGATCTTGCAGACGCCTACGCCTTCGGGGACAGCAATAACGATCTGCCCATGCTCTCCTACGTCCCCCACAGTATCGCCATGGGAAACGCGTCGCCCGAGAGCCTTTTTGCACAGGTGGAATACGTCACTGCCAAATCCAGCTGCGGCGGAATCCGGCAGGCGCTCGCGCACTATGGATTTCTTGCTTAGGAACTGTTATGAAGCAAATAGCGCGCAGGATTTTTTCCGAGCCTGCCGCTCACAAATCAGGTGCATAGCAGGCTATATAATTGATTTTAGAATGGTGCTATCGGAAAAAAAGACAAGCGACATGAACCGTTATTTTTGAACAGTCCAACAGTCCCTTAGAGGCAGCGCAAAAAGGAGAAGACCATGAAACTGGAACGGCTTGATTATGACTGGACCATCTGTAAAACGGCATCCGTGGCCGACCTTGATTTTGACAAACCTTTTTACTTTGTGTCCAAAACAGACGAGGAGATTTCCCTGGTGTGTCCGACCATGGACGCGCCCGCCAACACCATCCAGCGCGAGGACGGCTGGCGGGCTTTGCGCATCCAGGGAGTTCTGGACTTTTCACTGACCGGCATTCTCGCAAAACTTTCCAGTATCCTTGCAGAACAACAGATCGGCATCTTTGCCGTCTCAACCTACAATACAGATTACCTTCTCGTCAAAAAAGAAAACTTTGCCAGGGCACTGCAGCTGTTGGAAAACGCCGGGTATCAGTTGTGATACCTGCGAAAGGAGAAACAAAATTATGATGACATTGAATGAAGTCAGACAAATCTGCTGTCAGCTGGCGATGGAAAACGAAGGAATCGCAGACGATACATTGTGTGACGATGTCGACTCCATCACATATTACTGTGACAAGATCGACTGTGATGATACCATGATTGTCAACCGCCATATTGATATCGAATATTCTTTCGGAGATTATTATGAGATCGCGGAGGACACACCGCTGTTCCTTAGCCCATGGATGGCAAAAACTCCACGCAGAGCAGGTCGAGATTGTGGTCGATGTACAGATAATAGTCGGGCGTCGCACGATCTTTGCTATAAATATAATAGTATTCCAGACTGCCGTGCGTGATGTAACCCTGTTCATATACGACGCGCCCCTGGGCGTCATAGTTTCCCACCAGCGTATCATACATGAAATTGTTGTGGTAATAACTGCGCTGTTTCAGGGAACCATCCCCGCGGTACTCCCAGTCGATTTTCACAATACACTCTACGTCTGCATAACACACGTTCCCCCGCGCCAGATAGTGCAGCGGCCGACCGTCTTCCAGACAGTCCACCTGTTCCTGATCAAGCTCTGCCTCCCGCGGGTCATACCCATAAGCAGATACCAGCGCATACGGATCCGCTGACACCCGCTCCGCCAGTTCTGCCAGAAAAGTATCTCCTGGCTGCAGTTTATCCACGCTGTGAAACAAAAATCCCTCCGGCATCCTCTTTTTCTCCTGATTCGGATAGTAACACACGCCTCCCCCTGTGCCATTGCATTCGTTGTAGTAAAGCGCAAGCTGCAGAGCGCCGCTGTCCTCATCAAAATATTGGAAAAAGGGGATTGTACTGGCAAATCCAGCCTCCTCCAAAAATGCTTCCACGCTTTCATAACATGCCAGTTCCACACCATTTCGGTTATCTGTGACCATAAAGCAGCTGGAATTGGTACGCACAACATCCCGCGCCTGTAAATGATGAAACGCCGCACGCAGATTCCATCTGGCTTCCACTCGTCTTTCTTCTGGCACCGGAAGGTCTGCACTCCCCTGATGCTTCTCAGCTTCCCCGCATCCCTCCAGAAATAAAATGGTACATGCCATGAGCAGGCAGCATTTTGTTGCTGTTTTTCTCATCCGCTCTCAACTCCTTTCCCCATCACAGACATACGGTTCCCATGAAACCACCTTATGCCCGCTGTCCCTTGAGGCTGCACCGAAAGAACTTTTGCTCTATGAAAACAGAACCTCCCAGTCCATGGATGGCAAAAACTCTATTCAAAAAAAATCTCTGGCTGCAGTTTCCTGCACAGACACTCTAAGGAACTGTCGATACATAACTTGTACAGATGACGCAGAATAAATCTTCATACGCAAATCGGAGGAATGAGAGACACTGGACATACACCGATTGACGACAATGC
>CAMWOK010000428.1 GCA_947175845.1 uncultured Lachnospiraceae bacterium
CTACTGGTTAAACGCCTCGATATTCTCACTGTTGAGCACAAAATCGTAGTAATTCAAATCCTCGCGCTGTTTCCAGCCCACACTGTGCCAGAACGCGTTTCCGATATCATTCTGAGTGAACGCGATCAGGCTCACCTTGTTTACCTGCTCCCGCCGCAGCGCGTCCATGCAGAACACGACCATGGCCTTGCCGATGCCGCGCCTGCGGTACGCCGGATTCACGCACACATGGTACAGGCAGCCGCGCCTGCCATCGTGCCCGCACAAAATGGCACCCACGATGGTCCTGTCCTCCACCGCGACCACGCTCGTGGTTGGATTTCTGCGCAGAAAGCGCTCCACGCCCTCCCGCGAATCGTCGATACTCCGGATGGCAAATCCCCTGATTGTCATCCACAGCGCCCGCACCTGTTCGTAATCCTCGATCGTCATCAATCTCACCATAACGAATGCCATCCTCTCCAAAAGACCTCTTACCATAATAATTTATTACAGAAAGAAATACAACTATTTTCACCAAAATAATCTAAATTTGCGTAACAGCGGCAAAGCCCTCCACTCTGGCAGCGCCTCCGCGGCTTTGTTGAATTTTTATACACAAGATAATGTATATTATTCACCTACTTTTCTATATTTTACACTTTTATTCCTTTTTGTCAACTAAAAACTGTATATATTTACACTTGATTTATGCAGTGCGATGATGTATAGTAGCAATAGGGCGTTTTTGGGCGCTCCACTCACAGCAGCGGCGCAGAGTGGGACTTTGGCGCTGTTTCCATTTTATGCAAATAACATGCACACCCAATATTTACAAAAAGGAGAATACAGCATTATGAAAGAAAAAGTAGTACTTGCCTATTCCGGTGGACTCGACACCACCGCGATCATTCCGTGGTTAAAGGAGAACTTCGACTATGAAGTCATCTGTGTCTGCGTGGACTGCGGCCAGGAGGAGGAGCTTGACGGGCTAGAGGAGCGCGCAAAATTCTGCGGCGCGGAGAAGCTTTACATCGAGAACGTAATCGACGAATTTTGCGACGCGTACATCGTTCCCTGCGTGCAGGCAAATGCCATCTATGAAAATAAATACCTTCTTGGCACCTCCATGGCCAGGCCCCTCATTGCAAAAAAACTTGTGGAGATCGCCAGAAAAGAGGGCGCGACAGCCATCTGCCACGGCGCGACCGGCAAGGGCAACGACCAGATTCGCTTTGAGCTTGGCATCAAGGCGTTAGCGCCCGACATCAAGATTATCGCCGCTTGGAGAAACGACAAGTGGACCATGGATTCCCGCGAGTCTGAGATTGCATACTGCAAGGCGCACGGCATCGACCTTCCGTTCTCCGCGGACAGCTCCTACAGCCGCGACAGAAACATCTGGCATATCAGCCACGAGGGACTTGAACTGGAAGATCCTGCAAACGAGCCAAACTACGACCACCTGCTGGTGCTTGGCACCACGCCGGAGAAAGCGCCCGATGAGGGCGAGTACGTGACCCTGACCTTTGAGCAGGGCGTACCAAAGTCCGTAAACGGCAAGGAGATGAAAGTTTCCGACATTATCCGGGAGCTGAACAGGCTCGGCGGAAAGCACGGCATCGGCATTGTCGATATCGTGGAAAACCGCGTGGTCGGCATGAAGTCGCGCGGCGTCTACGAGACACCCGGCGGAACCATCCTCATGGAAGCGCACCAGCAGCTCGAGGAGCTGATTCTCGACCGCGACACCTACACGCTGAAAAAGGAGATGGGAAACAAACTCGCAGACACCGTATACGAAGGAAAGTGGTTCACCCCGAAGCGCGAGGCGATTCAGGCGTTTATCGAAAAGACACAGGAACACGTGACCGGAGAAGTGAAGTTCAAGCTCTACAAGGGCAACATCATCAAGGCTGGCGAGACAAGCCCGTACTCTTTATATAATGAAAGCATTGCCTCCTTCACGACAGGCGATCTGTACGACCACCACGACGCAGAGGGCTTTATCAACCTCTTTGGCCTGTCCTGCAAAGTGCGCGCAATGAAGATGCAGGAACATGATGATCATCGTTAAACTGTTTGTTCTATATCTGATTCTGATAAACCTGACCGGTTTTGCCGTGATGGGCATAGACAAGCGAAGGGCGATCCAAAAGCGCTGGCGCGTGCGGGAATCCACACTCTTTCTCATCGCGCTCGCCGGCGGAAGCGCTGGCTCCATCCTTGGAATGCGCACATTTCATCACAAGACCAGGCACTGGTACTTTGTGTATGGAATGCCGCTGATCCTGCTTGTGCAGATTGGGATTATGATAGTGATTTTAAAGCATATGTAAAAAACTAGCACAGCATTGATACACCGCCCTGCTATGTTTGAAAAATCATTCCCGCCATCTGTGCCGCACATCTGACAGAAAGCATTTTTCGAACACGCTCTAAGGAACTGTAGAAAAATAAGTGACGCATCTTGACTGCAAGCTGCATCACTTATTTTCCTACAAATCCTAATCTAACAATTTCTCATAGGT